>JALSQA010000101.1 GCA_026985685.1 Campylobacterales bacterium
TGGTGTTAAATCATTATCATCTGCATATTTAAAGTATTTTGCTGCACCATCAATCGCACCACCAAATCTAGGTCCAATTGTAAGTAAACCAGTTACAAGTGCTTCAACAACACTTTTACCAGCTCTAGCTGTAACTTTTGCATTGTGAGCACCACTTACTGCTGGACCATGATCTGCTACTGTTTTAATTACAGTCTCAATAAAATCAGTTGCCCATTTTGGATATTGTTTTTTGAACCATAACAATGAAATAACATCACCAATAGTTTTACCAGTATCTGGAGTAGCAACACTAGAGATTGGGAATCCTGCATAAGTTGCTTCTTCACCTCTATCATCACTGATAGTACAGATGAATTGTTTTGGTCTTCTTGTTTTTGGAATCTCTTTTACCTCTGGTTCATCTATATCTTTGATAATACCTTCTGCTTTCAATTTTGTATAAACCTCATTGATTTTTCCTGGTAATTCGTTGAAAGACTCTGGAACATAGATACCTGCTTCAGCCATTGCTTTATTTTTAGCTGCTGCTGTTTCTGCATCTGCATTTGCACTTGCACCAGCATGACCAAACTGTACACCTGAACTAAAGTGTTTTGCAATAGTTCCAATACACCATGCGATTATTGGTTTTTTAATCTTACCACTTTTAACTGCTTCAATTACTTTGTACTCTTCTGTTCCACCAACTTCACCTAGTAAAATCATGTATTTTACATCTGGATTTTCTTCCATTCTAAGAAGGTTATCAATAAATACAGAACCTACAAATCTATCACCACCGATAGCTACACCCTCTGCAATACCATCTGCATTGATAGCGATAATATTAGAAAGCTCGTTAAACAGACCACCAGATCTTGTTACAAGACCACAACTTCCTGTTCTATGAAGTTTAGAGTTGATGATATTTTCAATTGTTCCACCAATATTTGCGATTTTAAATGCACCTGGAGCAATAGCACCAACTGTTGCTGGTCCAATAACTGTAACACCAGCATCTCTTGCAGCTTGGTTCATTTTTCTTGCAAGTCTCTCAGGAATACCTTCTGCCGTAATCATAATTGTTTTAAATTGATCACCCATTTCGATAGCTTGCATTGTAACATCATAAGCAGTTCTAAATGAACCAAAGTTTAACAATACATCTGCTTGTGGTTGCTCTTTTACTGCATCTGGTGTGCTTTTGTATAGAGGAACCATGATCTCATCTGGTCCATAAAAGAACTTTTCAAATTTATTTCCACTTGTTGGTGCAACAATACCTGCAACCGATGGCTTATCTCTGCCTATTACATAATCGTAATCTAACATTCTTTGGATTGCAGTTTTGTTGTTGTTCCAAAAAATTGCCTGTGTATCTTTTGTAAATAATTTATTTTGCATCTACTACCCCTTACTTCTCTAATGCCATTCTTACAATGTCTGTAACATGTGTTTCTGGTCCATAAACTTCTATGTCCAAACCTAATCTATCTGCCGCTTCTTTGATGTCTTTTAAACCTTTTTCATAGTTTGGTCCACCACGGCGAACATAGATTTTTGTTTTGTGTGCTTTTAATTTATCTGCATAATTTTCAAATGCCTGGATAATACCTGTAAATGTTTTTGCAACATCAGTAAAGTTAGCAATAGCACCACCGATAATCAAAATCTTACCTCTAGGATCATCATATCTTGTCATAAGATCAAATACTGTCTCTGCGTAGAATTTTGTCTCACCAGTTGTCGGTCCACCTGAATACTCACCATAGTTTGCCAAATCTTTCACACCTGCAAAATCTGCAATAGTATCTGCATAAACAACAGAAGCACCACCACCAGCAACCATCGTCCAAATTCTTCCTTGTGGGTTAAGAATTGTAAGTTTTAATGAAGCACCAGATTTGCTATCTGCTTCAGCGATTGCCTCTTCTTCTGGAGACATATCTTCCATACCAAATGCTGTTGGAAATTCAATATTTCCCCAGGCATCTTTCATCAAGAAACCTGCTGTATCATCAAGTCTTGCAACTAAATCCAGGATAGCCATTTCACCGTTATCTAACATAACAATTGGGTTTATCTCTAAATATGCAAAATTCATATCTCTATAAAATTTAAAAAACTGTACTGCAAAAGATGCAAATGATTCTTTGTTCTCATCTGGAATATCAGCAGGGATATTTGCATGAACTGCTTTTTCCATATCTGCATCTGGCATATTAATCGGGATGTGAACTTCATTTACTTTTTCATCCCATCCTTCTTCTACTTCCATACCACCTTCTGCTGACATATATAAAACATCATCTTCACCAACAGTTGTAGCAGAGATATAGTACTCTTGCTCTTGTGTATGAGGAGTAAATGGCTCAACTATAAAGTGAGTTAAATGCCCTTTTTGACCTGAGAGAAGTGTAACTTCATGAGATTGTTTTTCATCAATCCATTTTGCGGCATCTTCCAATGTCACATCACCTGGTTTTTCAACTCTAAATAGAACTAAATCGTTTTTACCTCTTTTACCAAATAGCATATCTGGTTTTGCTACTAAAGGCTCTTGATTAAGCCACTCAAAACCATGCTCTTTAGCTTTTTGTCTTAATTCATCGCCACTAGTGACTAACACAGATTTAAATGAATATTTAAACCCATCAAAATATTCACTCCAATGTCTAGCGAATAGTGCCTTACCATCATATTCTCGTATCGCCTTTTGAGCCATGCGTGTCTCCTTCATAAAAATATTCGATATTTTAACACTTCACAGATGAGATGACGTTAAATTAGATTAGTATTTTCAAGATTTCTTGATTTATTTGTTTACTTTTGAAACATAATAAGTTTTTATAGGCTTTTTCATGTAACTAATAGTAACTTTTTGAGGGGTTAAACTACTTGCCTTATCTGATAGAATATACTCTTTTCCTCTTGCAATAGAGTAAAATCGTAAACGTTTTTGTAATTTTTTGGAAGTTTGAACTTTGTGAATACCTAATTTTTTAAGTTTAAAAGCTAATTCTTTAGCAATATTGTATTTATATGCAAAATGTTTAGTTGGATTAGCAATAAAAAGATAAAAATATTTATAAGCATACGTTGCAGTAAAATTAGCAAACAACATGAGAAAAACTATCACAAATAATATTTTATGCCCTCGTCTAAGCTCAGGTAATCTCACACGATAACTACCCATAAACATTTTGACCATAAGAGGTACACTCACTACCACATAAGGAGCAAAATCATCGATCAGAATTCTTTGTCTATAAGAGATCAAAATAGAAAAAATTAATGCAACAAAAGAGATAAACCAAACGATATTTTTCTCTTCTTTCATCAAAATACGATACAAAGTATAAAAAAAGTATAAAAAAATTAAAGGCGAAAATATAATACTATACGCACTCAAAGTATCTAAAATATAGCCTTTGGGTTTACCTCCCATATGAAAACCATAAATTCCCAAAGCCAATAAAAATAGTAAAGCACTATATGAAGCTAAAACTTTATCTTTTACATATACTCCATAACTAAATACACCAAGATACAAAATCATAAAAGAATTATCTATAAGTATAAAAAATGGCAACAATATCATATATAACAAACGTCTTTTTTGTAAAAAAAGTAAGATAAACAATAGCGTAAAAAATATAGCAACACTTGCACTATTTACCAAAAGTGCTGCACCAACAACACCAGGCAATAACATAAAAGTAATAACAGCCAACAATCTATCAAAGTCACGTTTTAGAAAATAACCGCTCACACGATATAGTAAAAAAATACTCCCGACATGAAAAAGTATAAAAGGAATACGAAGAGCATAATCGTTTTGCCCAAAAATTGATGTTGAAAATTTTACGATATAGTGTAAAAAATTTTTATCATCAAAAAAAATCACTGCTTCAGAATAAGAGATAGAAAGTGTACTAACTCCATAAAAAAGTAAAATTATATCTGCAAAAACCAGCAGTAAAAGGATACGGACATTACTCATATTTTCAAAAAGTTATCAATCATCTCATGCCCATAATCGCTCATGA
>JALSQA010000102.1 GCA_026985685.1 Campylobacterales bacterium
GTAATTGTCGCAAGGTTTTGATCTTTGTCATTAAAGTATTCGTTATTTTGAATATCATCAAACAAAGCTTCAATTTCAGTAAGATGATAACGTTCACTATCCAATCCCTCGATAGGAGCCTCTTTTATCGCACTTAACATATCTAAGATAGACAAATCAGGCTCATTAAAACCAGAAAACCAAAATGTCTGATAATCTCTCTGCTCATAAAAATGTTTTAACTTTTTGGGATAGAGTAAGTTTTCAACACCAAATCTACCATAAGTTTGCCCCAGCAAAAGCCCTTGCATATAACTTTGCTTTAGTGTTTGAGTATTTTGCAACTTACCAAGAGAATTTACCCAGTCTGCTTGCAAAGATAGTGACAATATTAAGACTAGGGAAACAATAATTTTAATCATTTATGATATATTCTTAATCCATTATTTTTATATTTTTTTAATAAGAAATAGTATTTTATTCTAATTAATGTAAATATCTGCTGATGAGTTTTTTACTAACATTCTGATAATCCGACACCTTCTCTTAATCCATCATCAATTACAATTATTTGATTAAATTTAAAAATTTCTACAATATATAATAATAATTTTACACCTGCAATAACTAAATCATCCCTACCTACTCCAACATATCTAACTCTCTCTTTAGGATCTAACTCTAACAATCTTTTCAGTGCTTGCTGCATATCTGATGTCTTAAGATGATAGCCATTTATCTTTGTATAATCATAATGTTCATAATCCATTCCTTGCAAAAAAGAGGCTATGGTTGTTGGTGTTCCAGATGCACCGATAAAACATGAAGGTTTAGTATTTAGTGAAGTTGCATATTTTTTTATAGGTTCACATTCTATTTCAATTCCTCTGTCAATATCTTCTAAACTATACTTTTCTACTATTGTCACAATCCCTACATCAAAACTTTTTACTTTTATATCTGTTTGCTCTTTTACTATCACTTCACAAGAACCACCACCCAAATCCAAAAGGATATAGCTTTTTGTATCAAGTCCTGATTTTTCTAATCTATTTTCAACCCCTTTTGATGTATATAAAGCTTCTTGATTTGAGTCAATGATATCAAATTGAATTTGCGTACTTTTATAAATACGATCTATAACTTTTTTGGAATTTTTAGCTTTTCTAAGGGCTGCTGTTGCCACGGCTTTATAACCATCTTTTTCAAAATCAAAAATATTTTTGGCTTCCATGATTGCAGATATCACACGTTCAATCGCCATATCGCTTATCACACCATATGTAGCTATACCCTCAGCTGTTTTGACAATCCTCTCAAATTCACAAATACGCTCTTTGCTTTCACAGTCAATCTCAACAACACGTAAAGTGTTTGATCCCAAATCACACGCAATCATTATCAACCTTTCGTTATAATTGAATCTACAGATACTATTAAGTTAAAGATTTTACATACTTTTGGAAACGGAGACTTCAGTCCCGTAAAACGGAAGCAAAGCCTTACGATTCCAAATTTAAGTAAATAACTATATATTTTAACTTAATTACATATTACATTATAAAGGTTAATACAATGCTACTTGGAGTCAATATAGACCATATCGCTGTTTTAAGAGAAGCTAGAAAGATAAATGATCCAGATCCTTTACAAGCAATTGGGATAGCTGCACGTGCAGGAGCAGATCAAATCACTATCCACCTACGTGAAGATCGACGGCATATTCATGACGAGGATGTCAAAAAAATTATCGAAAACTCCCCTCTTCCTGTCAATTTGGAGTGTTCTGTTAATCCAGATATCATTGAAATCGTTGCCGAGCTTAAACCCAACCGTGCAACTATCGTACCTGAAAATAGAGAAGAAGTGACAACAGAAGGTGGTTTGAGTATGGATGATCCAAATTTTTCAAATCTTGACAAAGCTGTACACTATCTAAAAGCCAGAGAGATAGAAACTTCACTTTTTATTGACCCTACTAAAGAAGCCGTACGCGGAGCTAAAACTATCGGTGTTGAATGGATAGAGTTTCATACAGGAAGTTATGCAAATATTTATGCAATGCTATACTCAAATCTATCAAAAACACACCATAGCATCAAAGAACTTGAAATAGAACGCTCAAAACTAAAACAAATGCTAAACAAATCACTGCAAATATTAGAAGAAAGTGCTCAATATGCTGATGATTTTGGATTAAAGATTGCAGCAGGACATGGACTCAACTATCAAAATGTTAAAGCTATTACCGCTATAAAAGAGATCAGCGAGTTAAATATAGGACAAAGTATTATCGCTAGATCTGTTTTTGACGGATTAGAAAATGCGATCAAAGAGATGGGACGGCTTATAAAATGAAAATTGCTATTAGCATAGGTGATTTAAATGGAGTAGGAGTAGAGATTGCACTCAAAGCACACAAACAGATCAAAACTTTGTGTAAACCTTACTATATCATTTCACAAAGTATGCTCACACAAGCTAGTAAATTATTAGATCTTCCTATACCAAATGATTTTCAAACTATCGATGTAGGTGATGATTTTACCATCACCCCTTCACAAGCTACACAAAGCAGTGGAAAATATAGTTATGATTCATTTATAAAAGCGATTGACTTAGCAAAACAAAAACAAGTCGATGCAATCACAACACTGCCTATCAACAAAGAAGCCTGGCATAAAGCTGGTATCTTATACAAAGGTCATACAGATGCACTTGCTGATATATTTGACAAAGAAGCTATCATGATGATAGGATGCCAAAAGCTTTTTGTTGCTCTTTTTACCCATCATATCCCACTAAAACGTGTAGCATCTAAAATCAATGTCAAAGATTTAAAAGAGTTTATGATCAATCTATATGCAGAGATAAAAGAGGAAAAAATTGCAGTTTTAGGACTCAATCCACACGCAGGTGACGGAGGAATACTCGGAGATGAAGAAACCATCATAAAAAAAGCCATCCGTGATGCAAATAATTTTTTAAAAGAGGATATCTTTATCGGTCCACTTGTGCCAGACACCGCATTTACTCCACATATACAAAATCATATACATTACTATGTCTGTATGTATCATGATCAAGGATTGATACCAGTTAAAACACTATATTTTGATGAGAGTATCAACGTAAGCCTAAACCTCCCGATCATCAGAACATCAGTCGATCATGGAACAGCTTATGATAAAGCATATCAACACAAAGAGATATCTTTGAAAAGTTATATCAATGCGATCAAAGAAGCTGTACGTTTGGCAGAAAAAAAGTTAAAATACAATATATAAAATTTATTTTACATTGATATAAATATATTTTTGCTATTATTATCAAATCTTATTTTAACAAGGAGACAAATTATGAATTTGCCAGCTTTTGATCTACCGATCCCCCCATTACCTATAGATATACCTGTATTGATGCATCCACCATTGGTACATTTTGCTATAGTATTACCTATTTTTATATTACTTTTAGAGATTATCAATATTGTCATGAAAAGACGTGCATTGACAGTTACAACGTTTGTATTTTTTACACTTTTGGTTGTTATATTTGCAGGTGCATACCTCACAGGAAAAAATGACGGAAAAGAAGCCTGGGATATGCTTTCAAATGCAGGTCATGCAGACTTAAAAGAGCATAAACTCATAGGAACATATCTACTTTTAGCATCAGTTGCCATGATATTTATCAAATTATTTAGTATGGCTCTTAAAACCTGGTGGATGAAACTTATATATCTTATAGCTTTAGTTGCTTTTGTAGCTGCTGTTCTTTTTCAAGGAAAAGAAGGTGGTGAACTAGTTTATAAACACGGTGCAAATGTCGAAAAAGTAAAAACACTCGATGATCAAGTCTTTGATCTTAAAGAAGAGATTAGTGACATGGGTGATGATGACGAAGACGAAGAAGCTACCCCACCGGCAAAAGCAGAAGAACCAAAAGCAGAAGAACCAAAAGCAGAAGAACCAAAAGCAGAAGAACCAAAAGCTGAAGAACCAAAAGCTGAAGAACCAAAAGCTGAAGAACCAA
>JALSQA010000103.1 GCA_026985685.1 Campylobacterales bacterium
ATAAGTTGGCTGGGGATTTGTTGTTTTTGGTGACAGCCCAGGCAGTTTTGTTGCAGTATGTCGGCGTGTATACTGATACTTAGCAGGAGTATGAATATGGTTATTTTTTCCATTTTATCGTTACCTTTGTTCCTATATCTGGTGTTGAGTCGATGCTCCATGTGAAGTCGTAGCTTTGTACCACCTGGCTGACGATATCTAGTCCGATTCCAAATCCTCCTTCACTCTTGTTTGCCCGTCTGAATCGCTCAGTGATGCGTCGCAGGTGGCGTTTTTCGATTCCGCTTCCACTATCTTCTACGACAAGGGAGCTTTGATCGAGTCTGATAGTGAGCTCTCCTTTTGGTCTGTTGTATTTGATTGCGTTGGAGAGGAGGTTATCGATAAGTCGCAGGGCATCGTTTCTATCTATCATGAGGTGTACATCGGGTAATATGTCGGCAGTGACTTCAAGTGCTTTTGACTCTGCCATCGCTCCAACATATGCGATCCGCTCACGGACAAGATGGCTCATATTCAGATCGACGATATTTCGGTGATACTCATGGTTTAGATTGAGATAGGTCAGATCATCGTAGATACGGCTGAGTGTCTGTGATGCGATGGCGATACGTTGCAGTTCTTCTTTGGTATCGGGGCATTTTTTAAGTGTTTCGATCATCTCTATATTGGTCAGGATCGTGCTTATGGGTGTGTTGAGTTCATGTGTGGTATCTTGTATAAAGCGGTTCATCTGTGCGATCGATTCACGCATAGGTGCGATAAAAAGTCGCCCCAGAAAAAAGCCCAGTATCGTAAAAAATACTCCACCACCGAGCATAAAAAGAGATATCCTCTTCTGAAGCTGCTCTATAGGTCTGTAGTCGATCTTACGTTCTACTAATAAGTAAGCCACACCCAAATAATATGGTTCAATTTTTTTCAAAAAATATAAGCTATCTTTTAATGGTATTTGATCAAGTGTGGGAGGTTTTTTAAAAGTGCCAAATATATAATGCCTATCAAGATCATATATTGCGGAACTTATACCTCGTTCATTTGGATAAAATAATATTTTATCATTGGATTGATGAAGTATACGCAGTTGTGAAAAAATTCTATCTGCTTCATATTTGATAGTCTCTCTTTGTTGCTCTATGATGTGAGATTTAGAAGAGCTGTAAAAAATCCATGAAGAGAGTGAAAAAAGTAAAAATGTTGATATAAGGTAGATCATCAAAAAGCGAATAAGACTTCTTTTCTCACTCTTTAACAAAGCGATATCCTCCGTTTTTGACTGTTTCTATATACTCCTTACCAAGAACTGCACGAAGATTTTTAATGTATGTTCTAAGAGCACCACTACTTGGTGTTTCATCATATTCCCAAAGTGCATCATATATAGTTTCATGAGAAAGTAATTTACCTCTGTTTTTAAGAAAAAAAGATAACAACTTACACTCTTTGTGTTTTAGAGAAATCCTCTCTTTGGATTTATAAAGTTCTAATGATTTCAGATCAAAAACCAAATCATCTGAGATGAATAATTTTTCTTCATGTACACCATATGAGCGACGTAACAGTGATTCAACTCTCACATGTAACTCTTTGAGAGCAAATGGCTTTCTGATATAGTCATCACACCCCACCAAAAAACCTTCTTCTACATTTTCGACACTATTAAGAGAAGTAATGAAAATTGTTGGGGTTTTATCTCCTTTGGAGCGGACACTTTTAAGAAAATCAAAGCCATTTAAGTGCGGTACTTTTACATCTAAAAGCATCAAATCAATATGCTTTTCAAAAAACAACTCTTGAGCTTGCAGCCCATTGTAAGCAGTAATGACTTCATACCCTTTGTATAATAGGAACTGTTTTATAGTATCACTAAGTTGTATATCATCTTCGAGAAGTAAAATCACAGCTTTCAAAAATAGTACCCTACCCTCATTCCCACATACTCATTTGTTGCACTATTGCTAAGTCCTAAGGAAAATTCTCCTGATACAAACCAATGTGTATCGAAAAAATAGTTAAGATAAAGTGTAGCATTTTGAAGTTCCTCTTCATCCTCATAGATGGAATCTTGTGTCGTGTAGGTGAGAGAGGTATATGCTTTATCCGATAGTATATATCCTCCACTTAGACTTAGACGATTAGTATCTTTGGTATCTATATCTTTCATGAAGGTGTGTTGCAATTCGATGCTAAAGTCATAATCATCAAGATAATAGAGAATCTTTGCACTTAAAAAATAGTCGGTTTGATTGTTGTTGATATCAGATGTAGGAAGATAAAAACCAGCTCCTGCTTTATACAAAATCTCATTATCTGCTTTTTTATAATAAAAAGAAAGTGTAGTATCATCTACACCACTTTGACCATTTTGAAGGTTAGTATTTGAAGTGTATAGGTAACTGCTGAAATTTCCATAGTAATATCCAAGAGAAAAATTTTGGGCGTTATCACTTTGTGTATCGTCGCTTTTACTATACGATAGCCCTACAGAGATATCAAAATGATGCTCTTTTTTGAAGACTACACTATCTACTTTACATCCATCTGCACCTACGATATCACTAAAAGCAGAATTTGGACATTTATCTTCTTCATTTGAAACACCATCCATATCATCATCAAGAAAATCTGCATACAGAAAAGTTCCCGCACACAATAGCCCTACTATAATCTTTTTCAACAAAAGATAAACTCCTTAACGCCCATGACCAAAATTTCCATTATTTGGTCTTTGTTGCTGTGGATTATGTTCTGTGCCTCTTTTGGGTGAGTCTCTATGAACTTGTGTTCTTATATGATTTTGCATATTTTGAGGCATATGCTCTTGTTTTTTCATGCCTTCACCTCTATGCATACCTTTACCAATTTCCTTACCTCTTCCCTTGCCACCATGCATAGAAGCACGCAGTTTTCCAAGAGCTTCTTTTCTTTGTGATTCATTCATCTGTGCAAGTTGACGTTTTATCTCATTGACAAGCTTAAAACGTTGTGTTTTAGGAAGTGTCTGCAATTTCGCAATTTTTGACTGCAAATCACTTTGCCCTGCCCAGAGGGAGGAGAAGATCAGCAAAGAGATATAAAATTTTTTTGTCATTGTACTATTCCTCATTTTCACTTATCTACCATAATAAAATAAAAACATTACTTAAGTATTACCGCTTTTAAATCCAGTGATACTACTGTTCCTTTTTTTAACTGACTTATTACCACTATCTCTATACCCATCGCATCACAAAGTTTTTTGACGATATGCATTCCAATTCCCACACCCCTTTGGCTCTCTTTATAGAAACGTTCAAATACTTTTTTGACATTTTTGATCCCAACACCTGTATCAGAAATATTTAATATTGTACCACAATAATTAATTTCTACTTTTCCTTCATGTTTATTATATTTACAAGCATTATCGAGGAGATTGTCAATGATTCTTGTAAATGCATCTTTGTTACATGACATAGTAACATTTTTCAAATCGGTGATAAATGAGATGTTTGAATATAAAGATTGATGATATCTAATACGTTCTTTTAGTAATTGTTCCAATGAAAAATCCTCTTTTTGCAGTTGAGACTCTTCTAAAAAAGAGCGAAGATTGTTTTGCAAAGAGACGATTGTATCGACACTGCTTTGCATACGTTCTATCTTGCGATTTTCACCGATTTGTTTTTTAAATAGTTTAAAATTTATCATCAATGCACTAAGTGGTGTATTGATATCATGTAAAATATCTCGTACAAACTCTTCGTTGATTTCCAAAGCCTTTTTAAGTGGTCTAAGAGCATACAGTGAAAAAACAAATGATAGCAGTGCGATCAAAAGTCCATAAAAGAGAAACTCTTTAACAAGTTCGTTTTTCAAACTTTTGATACGTGCAAGATACTTTGATTTTGTTAAAAGTACTTTGAGTAGATATCCATCAACAGTCGGTACAGAAAAATAACTATAAACATCTCCTTGTTTGTAGAGTTTTTGTCTTTGTATCTCTTTGGATTGGGGTACAAAATCAATAT
>JALSQA010000104.1 GCA_026985685.1 Campylobacterales bacterium
TTGAGTCTAAACCTGATGCTTCGAGATATCTTGGGATCACAGCCATACGGGTTAACAGATCCAAACTTTTTTGTGAGATATCAAACAAAAAACTATGCACACAAAAACTTCCATACCGATATCCTAAAGAGTCAATAATCTTTTCTAGCAAACGAAAATGTCTTATCTCATCTTGTGCAACTTTTAACCAATCATCATAAAAATCTTTTGGCATATTTTGGAAACGATAAGCATGATCTAATGCTAGATCAATAGCAGAGTATTCGATATGTAAGATACTATGTACTAGATAGGCTTTTCCTTTGTTGGTTGAGAGAGAGTTTCTTTTTGGCATTGAGGTGGCATCAGCGATGGTGCAGATAGAAGAAAAAGATGGAGTGCTAAAAACGATAGGTTTAAAATCATGATCAAATAGTAGTTTATTTTGTTGATAAAGAGTATAAAATGACTCAAACTTTGCTATCTTTTCATCTGGGTTTTGAATGGTAAGTATATTTTGTAATGTTGTAAAAAATTCCATAAAGTGATGATATCATAAAGAGCCAATATCTTCAAAATCACTAATAATGCCATATCAAATTAGACAAGAAGTTAATTCGTAGGATATGGTGTCTTTAACACATCTTACGATACTTCTTGTAGCTTTTTTCTCAGTAAAGCATTTATAAGTGTCTGATAGGGTACTTTTTGCTCACTTGCCATTTTCTTAAAGTAAAGAATTATATCATTGTCTAGTCTTAGTGTAACAGGTATTTTTTTAGGTTCATAAAATCTACCACGAACACCATCACTAAAGTCATATTCATCTAGCATTTCATAATCATCAAACATTTCTCTTTCTTTAATGTTGCTCATAAAAAATCCTCTCTTTCTGGTTTGCTTTTCTAGCACTTATTATTCTAATAATCTCTTCACCATCTTCATCAAAGAACATATTAGCAACGACTAAGATTTTATCTTTCGTAGTTGCTCCTAGCGTAATCCACCTCTCTTCAAAATAATCAAACCTATGATCAAGTTTTGAAATATGCATAGGATCTAAAAAAACTTCTTTAGCTTCTTCAAAGCTAACTTGATGCTTTTTAATATTGAGATGATTTTTATCATCACTCCATTCAAATTTCAAAGTAGTTACCTTTTCTTTTATATGATTTAATTATAGCATTTTGTATTGACAGTGTCAATATTTTTAATGGCATTGGGGGATAATAGTTCTGTAGTGGTGGTGTTTCCACCACATATTTATAAAAAAATTCCATAAATACACACGAGGCTAAAGCCGTCGCTTCCAAAAAGGAAATGGTGCTTTTAGCTCTATCATGTAGCTTAGGTTACTCTTTGTCCTATATATTATTCGACGGTAACACTTTTGGCAAGGTTTCTTGGCATATCTACATCATTTCCAAGTCTTACGGATATTTCAAGTGCGAGTAGCTGGGTAACTACCATCATCTCAAAAAATTCACTCATAGCATGATCACTGTAATATGTATGCACATAATCATCTGCAAGTTCAAATCTCTCAGGAGATATCGCTAAAATTGTAGCATCTCTTGCACTTAGTTCTTCTACATTGCTTTTTACTTTATCATAGTGTATATTCTTTGGCATCAAAGCGATTGTAAAAAGATTGCTATCTGCTAAGGCGATTGGACCGTGTTTCATTTCACCTGCTGGATATCCTTCTGCATGAAGATATGAGATCTCTTTTAGTTTCAGTGCACCTTCAAGAGCCAATGGATAGAAAAGATCTCTTCCTATAAAGAAAAATCCGTGTCCATGAAGATATCGTTTTGATAATCTTTTTACTTTTTCATGAAGTTTGTCATTGACTTTTACTGCTTGTGGTATATGTCTGATAGCTTCGATTTCTGCTTTGATTTGCTCTTGTGTCATTGTTTTTTTATGTTGTGCTATGTAGAGAGAAAGCATCCACATAACCATCACTTGTGTTGCAAATGCTTTTGTACTAGCCACACCTTTTTCAATTCCTGCACGAGTGAGTAGGGTATAGTCTGAAATACGTACGATTGAAGAGTTATCTACATTACAGATTGCTAAAGTTTTTAACCCTGCATCTCTTGCCATCTTTAGTGCTTCTAGTGTATCGGCTGTTTCACCACTTTGGCTGATAACTACAAAAAGTGTTTTTGGATTTAAAAGTGGATCTTTGTATCTAAATTCACTTGCTATCTCAACAGATGTACGAATCTTTGCTTGTCTCTCAAATAGATATGAACAGGCAAGACCAGAGTTGTAACTTGTACCACAGGCACAAATTGTGATATCTTCTATCCCATCAAAAAAGTTTGGATCAAGCTCTTCAAATGCTATCTTTTCATCCAATGCTCTTCCCATTACTGTATCAGCAAGTACTTCGCTTTGTTCATAGATCTCTTTTTCCATAAAAAATCTAAAGCCACCTTTTTGAGCTGATACTCTATCTCCGACAAGTGCTTTTTTATTTAACTCTTTCTCTTTGCCATCAGAAAATAGGGTGATTCCCTCTTTGATAGATGTATAACCATAATCACCATCATCAAGATAGATAACTTCACTAGCTTTTCCAATAAGAGCAGCATCGCTAGAACCAAAATATATATCACCATTTTGGTCATTACCAACAATCATAGGTGAACCATTTTTGGCAAAATAGATACGATCAGCATCAACTTTTGTCATCAAAAGTACTGCATAAGCACCTTGAAGTCTCTCAACAGTAGCTTCAAAAGCTTTCATAGGATCTTTTAGTAGCTTGTAATTTTGTTCAAAAAGATGCACAATCACTTCTGTATCTGTCTGACTTAAAAATTTAACTCCTTGTGCTTGAAGTTCTTTTTTTAACTCTTGATAATTTTCTATTATTCCATTGTGAACTACATAAGAAAATTCACCTAGATGAGGATGTGCATTGATCTCTGTTGGTTTTCCATGTGTTGCCCATCTGGTATGACCTATACCCATACCTAAAGTGTGAGGAGTAAAGTTTTTAGTCTTTTCTTCAAGGTTCTTTAGTTTACCCACGGCTTTGTAAGAGTGGATTTCATCATCTTGTAATACAGCAATACCGGCTGAGTCATATCCTCTGTATTCTAATTCACGAAGACCATCAACTAGTACTTCTTTGATATTTTCATTACCGATATATCCTACGATACCACACATATTTATCCTTTTGTTTTTGTTGTTTTTATAATTAATTTATTAATAACATCTTCTTTGTTGTTACAAAAGTTACCGTTTTTTTCTATTAAAAAAAGGTTCCTAGCCTTTTGTTTAATAGTCTGTATTTTTGCACTTGCGATGTCTATTCCTATATCGTCAAAAATAGTCATAATATTAGCAAGCAAACCTTTTTGATCAGGAGCTTGCAATTTCATTTTAGCATAAGTTTTTGAATGATTACAATCTATTAAAATATCTGATTTTTTAATATCAATAGTTTTAAGTTTGCTTTTTTTATTGAAACTTAAGGCATCATCTAAAATCTCTTTAACTAATAAAATCTCATCTTCATCGATACATTGGTCAAAATCAATACGAAAGAATTTAACATGATCAAAAAATTTATAAATATCCATATTGACAACACTTAGATTTGAGAGTTTTGCAAGGATATATCCGATATTGACACTCTCTTTGGATATGATATCAATGCGTAGAAAGAGTTGATTTTGAATCTTATATTCAAAAGGGTGTTGCAGATGCCAAATCCATGAAGCAATATCTAAAATTTCATCAGGTAAAAATTTGAAAAATAGTAAATTTGATTGTATCTCAAGTATCTTCTTTTGTAATCCCCTTGGCAATATACTAAATTGTGGTAATCTTAATAGTGTTTTCTCTTTTTTATTCCGTTTTGCCGCTTCATTTAGTATAGTTTTGTTTTCAAAAGCTTCAAGTGCATTTTTATAAAGAGAGTAAAGTAGTCGTGCACTATTTTGGGTATAACTTGTTTTAGAGACAGAGGATATATCAGCATAGGTAAGGATGAAAAGTTGT
>JALSQA010000105.1 GCA_026985685.1 Campylobacterales bacterium
ACCTATAGCAGTAGTTAAGGAAGTTAGGAAAATCGGTAACATATTCTTTTGCATACTCAAATATACTGCCTCTTTTGTATCCTTACCTTCTCTTCTATACATTAGCCAGATTATATAAACATGAACTGCATCAGCGATACCAATCGCCACGATAAATACTGGAATATTAGCTGTGAAATTATTCAGTTTATAACCTAAAATCACTTGAATAGAAAGCACTGTTAAAAATGTCAAAACCACAACACCCATAGGCAACAATGCACCACTCATACGCCTGAATAAGACAAACAAAAGAACCAATACAGTAAATATAACAAGTGGCGTAAATGTACTTCCATCACCCTGTGCAATCGTTACAAAAGAGGTATTTAATGGTGGTCCTCCATTTAGCCAAAACTTATAATGAGTCTCTTTTCTTAAAGGAGCTAAAATCTCTTCTAGTTCTTTCATAATCTCAAAACTTTTATCGCCATTATCATTGACTTTTGGTGTCAATCTTGCGATTATCATCGTCGTTTTTCCATCTTTGGATATAAATGATCCAACCATATCACGATCATGTGTGGCTACATCTTTTCTATCTTGAAAATAAGCATTATTTGCACTATCTATATTTTGTATAAAATCTTCAACAAGAACATCATCTTTATCTTCAGGATTAGCGTGAACGTGCTGAAAATTTGTCAAGGAATCAACCCTTGCGATGTAATGCATCTGCCACATTTTTTTAGTAATAGTATCAATGGTTTTTAATGCTTTTTTATTAAAAATTCCATTATTATCCTTGAAAGCTACTGTGATAGCCGTATCATTACCAAAAACTTTACGAAAATCATCATACTCTTTAAGGATTTGTGAATCTTTATCAAACCAGATTCTATAATCACCTTCAAATGCCAAATGTTTCAAATTACTTGCTAATCCAAGTACCAACAGGGGTATCACAATAGCTATAACCCATTTAAATTTATCTAAAAAATTAATATATTTTTTCATCTGCTCCCCTTTAAAAATAGTAGCTAATAGCTACTTTTGCATGATCTATCTTTGAAAAAAGTGATTCTTTGGATGGTGATAGATGCTGGTACTGTAGTTCTATCTTATAATTATCTAAAATCCTTGTATCATACTTTAAAAAATAGATTTTCTCACTCTCATCAAGATCAAAATCAACACCAGCTAAAATCTCAGAACTTGCTGTATCATTAAATGAAAAACGACCTCCGAGATATAGATCATTTTGAAACAACTCCCCTATCTCTTTAGTAGTAAACTTTGTATCGTTAAATTGTTCATAGTGATAATACTCTAGTAATAATCCTAAATCTTTTTTCCCAGCAATGCTATAAATCGTATGTTCTAAGCCTACTCCAGTATGTAAATAATCACTTACTTTCACATCATCGCTAATGGCATATGCAGCTTCTGCTTTATAGATAGTATCTTCATAAATCAAAGTTGTATATCCTAAAAGCTTATTTACCCAGTAAGCATTTTGTCTTAATTTGCCATGATCATAAGATAGATAGCGTTGATTGTCATATCCAGCTTCATAAATGAGCGTATAATCAATCTGCACTTCTTCACCTGAACCACTATACTTTACAAAAAATGATGGTCTATTTTCATGTTGTTTTACAAGGTCACTATTGTAGGGTAATGGCAAAAAGAAAAAGATAGAGTCTTCTTCTTGCATCTTTTGATCCTCTTGACTCAAACGTAAGATAAATGAAAGTTCAGAGTTTTCAAAAAATCTAGTCCATGATATATTCCATGTACCTAACTTTTTATCATAATCAAAAGGATCATCAAGTATATCTTTTGTATTAAAAACATCTACCAAATTATAAACTTCCAATGCACCCCAAAATAGCGTATTTTTACCGATTAAAAGTTCACTATTTTCAAAATTATATTTATAATAAAGTTCTTGAAAATCTATGTACCTTCTATTGTGATCATCTTTGTCATAGAGACCTTTTAACTTTACTTTGATTTCTCCTTCACCTATCTCTTTTTTTAATTCAACTTCACCAACAGTGGCAAAGGCATTATCTCTTTTATTTTGAATATCATGAGAAAAGTAGTCATACTCAAACCCAAGATTTCCTTTATACTCTATACCAGAGGCAAAGACAAGTGTTGCAAAAGATAGAAGTGCTATACCTTTTTTCATGACTATTGCTTTAGTACACGTTTATTAAAATCTTTATCTTTTAAAGAAGTTTTTACTTTATCATCTACCCAAATCAAAATCGTTTCTTTGTCATTTTGATGATTTTTCATGTCTATTTTTCCTACTCTCCAAATGCCATCTATCTTTTTATAGTCACTAAAAACTGCTGTTTTCAGAAGTGACTTTTTACGATCATAATAATCAACTTTTTGAACAAGGAAATTTTTTGTATCTATCCAGGTTATCTGTTTTGTATAGCCTGAATTTTTATCTTTTGGAATACGCTCTCCCTCATAACAAGTTTGATCTCCACATGGAACTTCTTTTGACTCGCCAGGATATGTATATTTATCTACTTCCTGTGCTGAAATATCTTCATAACTAAATTCACTTCCCATAAATGAGCCTGTTTTATTACGACTAGAAATACGCTTGATACGTTTAAGTGCTGGTAGATAAAGCCATTGGTCATCATCTTTATCTACGTGTTGATAGGTTAATAGTTTAGTTCCTTTTACATCAGCTGGAGATAAAAACTCCATCATAGATTTATCACCACCCTCTTTTTCTAATGTCTTACCAACCATATCACGTACTGTTTTTTGTCCTGTACTATTAATCATGACCATTTGCATAGTCGATATAGAACTCTCAAATCCGCTTGTAACGGCATCTGCCTTTTTTGCTATCTCTAAACCACTCATCGCAAAAAGTGTACTCCCTGCAAGTAAACTAATCATCACTATTTTTTTCATGAACATTCTCCTGTTAATTTTCTTCGATAAATTCTTTTAATGCTTCAATATATTTTTTAAAAGCACGCCTTCCCTCATCTGTTATATAAATAACAGTTTTAGGTCGTTTTCCTTCAAAACTCTTCTCAATCCTCACATAACCTGCTTTTTCTAATTTTGTCAAATGACTTGATAAATTTCCATCAGTGACTTTAAGATACTCTTTGAGAGCCTTAAAAGGCAACTCCTCATTTGAGATCAGCAAAGATATTAGTTTTGATCGAATATTTTGGTGCAATAGTGGATCAAACACTATAGCTCCTTTTTTAACTTTCTACCCATCCATATAGGTAAAATGCCTAAAACTACAAATGTAATAACTTGACAGATATAAAAAAATAATGAATTAATATCTCCTAAATCAATCATAAAGATACTTACGATAAATAAAATCAATGCTGTAACAATTGATATATATCCCACCACTGTAAATAATCTTATATTTAAAACATATCCCACTACATAATGCCCAAACCCACAAGTAAACATCCAAATCATAAATAAGGGAACAATCAAATCCTGCTTTGCAAAAAATGCTGAAAATATTATTGCAAATGTAGCCAGTATAGTAAAAGAAGAAGCAATAAAACGCTGCTTCTTAGTACAGGTTTCTATATCGTAATTTTCATTAACACGTTTGGTCAAAAGTCCTTCAATGAAAAAGCCAATACTCATCATGGCAATAGAGAACAAAGTTCCTTCTATAACAGAATGTTTTATAAGATATGGCATAGTAAAAGTCATGATAGTACCTATAAGACCCCATATTATTAAGGCATTGTAGTTATATGGAAAGAAAGAATCTTTATCTATCAAAACTGATTTAATCGCACTTAAATGCTCTAATGCTTCCTCTTTTTTATGCACTTATTCTCCTTTGCAAATTACTTTGTAATGCAAAGTATATAGGAAATAGATTTTTTTGTCAAGACCAAATATCAGTTTTTCGTATATTTATCAGAAAATCTTTAATGACAAAAAAGTTGTAATT
>JALSQA010000106.1 GCA_026985685.1 Campylobacterales bacterium
AATAGACTTCACAACTTAATGGCATTGTGATCTTTAATATATTTCATTTAATTCTTTAGTTCTGATAACTGTTTCATGTAGTTTACATTCAAGAGCATCAGTTAAGCCAGAAGAGCCACTCTCTTTATGATAAAAAAAATTACATTTTTTATCACGGTAAAGTATCCATATTCTTTGTACCGTTTGTAATGATTTTACTCTAAAAGGCTGTATTTTGTTTTTTGCTTGTTTGTAGGCAGTATTTAATTTTTTATCTTGTAATTTCAGCTCTTTTTCTATACATTCATTTGGATTAGGAGAAAGTTTCATACATTTTTGATAAGCTGGAGAATAAATAGATTCAGTATATGATATTTTATTTTGATCTACTTTAGCTACTATATTATCTGTAGCAGATGATTCTTGAGCTACTATAAATAGACAAATACCTATAATAAAAAGAAATTTATTTTTCATGATCTTTCCTTTAAAGATATAATTATTATGGATAATTATTGTATTAAGTTAAGGATTTTACTTATATTAAAAGCGGAGGCAAAGCCTTCCGATTGCAAGTAAATGATATAAGTATATCTCTTAACTTAATGGTATTAGATATACCCTTAATTTATCTTATCACTTTCTTTTGTAGCTTTTTGTATGCCTTTGATAAGTTGTTTGAAGATTCCCTGTATCTGCTCTTTGTCACCTAATGTCTGTTGTATTACTGATCCTAAATCATTACTCAAAGATTGTGCGAACTCTTTGCCTATGGCTAGATATAGTGCTTTTTTTGTTTCAAACATATTGATTTTCCAGTTGTTATCTTGTTTTTGCATTTTGGTATCAAATGAGATTTTTGCTTCTTTGTGATTTAGCATAGAAAAATCTTTGAGTGTCAATGTTGTAGGTATAGTAGCTTGGTTATCTTTGATAGTTGCATTATCAAAGTGTATATCTTCTATTTTTATCTTTTTATGAAGTTTTGTGTCGTTTTTGTTTTGTTTGAGTGTTAATTTGGCTGCTTCATCGATATGATGATTTTTTTGGGCTAACCAAAAATCATATGCGATACCTTTTGGTTGTGTATGTTTTGCTGCACATCCAAAGATGAGAAGTAGAGTCAAAATACTTAGATAAAATTTTTTCATGATTTTCCTTTTCGTCGTTGATTTTTGTAGTTTGTATATTTATTTCGAGTAGGGCGTTTGCTGTATCTGCTTTGGTTATTTTTGTTATCTCTTGGTTTTGGGGCTTTTAGTATTTTGTTTGATTTTAATGATCTCTCGCAGTACTGGTTTATTTTTATACGTGCAAGTTGTGCTTTTTGTGAATCTGGAAAAAGTTGTGGAAATTTATATGCAAGCCACAAATAGAGACTTATTTTTTTGATTTCATCTTCTGCCTTTAAGAGTTCTAGTTGTGTCTTAGCGGTACCATTTAGGGTGATAGAGGCTTTGTATGGTACTATCTTGTTTTCTAAAATAGCATTGATATAAAATAGATAAGCTTTTTTTATCAAAGGGGATTTTGTACTCACAGGAGCACCTGCTAGAAGGTATTTTGTTTCAAGGTTTAGTCTTTTCTTCTGGTCTAGTATATTTGACAATTCAAGCATATAGCCCAAATTTGCTGCTTTAAATGGACCTGTAAATCTCATGTGTTTACTATAGTAAGCTAATATTTTTTTGAGATTATCAGTTTTGAGGTGTTGTGAAAGTGAGATGATTTGACTTGTTGTTGCTTTGACATGAAAAGGTGGTTTGATGGTATGAAGAGGTGCATGAAATTCTTTATCGATATGTTCTAATACTTTTTGATCAGTCGCTCCGATGTATCCTTTTTGGTGATAACCATATCTGCCTGCACGTCCTGCTATTTGAATGATTTCATTTGGGATGAGAGGTCTGTTTTGGATACCGTCAAATTTACTATCTGTTGTAAATAAGATAGTCTCTATGGGAAGATTTAAACCCATAGCTATGGCATCAGTTGCAACAAGTATGTCACTGCTACCTTCTCTAAATCGTTTTGCTTCTTCTCTTCTTACTTCAGGAGAGAGGTTTCCATACAGAACTGATACACGGTGTTTTTTTGATAGTTTTGATTTTAGTCTGAGTACTTCTGCACGAGAAAAGGCTATGAGTGCTGTACCTTTTTTGATCTCTTTAAAAGGTGTTGCTTTTGGCAATACTTCCAATGGGTTTTTACGGTAAAATTTAACAACTTCTAACTCTTCATCAAGATAATTAGCTATTTTTTTTATTGCATCTAAGGCATTGACACTACCTGTTAAGATCAAAGTTTGTGCAGGTGCTCCGACTATTGCATTGACCCAGGCCCATCCACGATCTGGATCATCTAACATTTGTATTTCATCGATCACACATACATCTACATCGAGGTTATAATTTAGCATTTCTATGGTTGAACAGATATGTCCAGCCTCTTCATCCAAAATCTCCTCTTCTCCAGTGATCAGAGAAACAGGAATATCATTTTCTTTAAGTGTCTCATAATTTTCTAATGCGAGTAATCTCAAAGGTGCGAGGTACATTCCACAATCAGCTTCCATGAGAGTTTGAATCGCTTTGTGTGTTTTTCCACTATTTGTTGGACCTACATAAAAATATATTTTTCGTTTTTTTTCTCTTGCCAAAGGGAAGAGGGCTTTGAGATCACAATGCAAAAGAGCATTGAGCTTCTCTTGCCAACTTTGTGCTGTGATAGATTTTTTCATCTATTAACGTACGTCCAGATAGTCTTTTAGTCCTATATCTGTCCATGGTTTGTTAAGTTCCAAAAAGGCGTAGGCATTTTCCCAGATACGTTTAAAATCAGCACTTTTGTCACTTTTTTCTTGTGCTACTTCTAGCATAGCTTTTTTTGCTGCACTAAGTACATCTTTAGGTAGTTGGGCTATTTTTACATTGTTCTCTTTTACGATTTTTAGTCCTTTTGCATTTTCTAACTGAAATTGACTCGTCATCGTAGCATTTAACTCTTGTGATGCCATCTCTATCATCAGTTTTTGTTCATCTGCTAGTTTGTCATATTTTCTTTTATTAAATACTAAAGAGAGGGAACTACCTGGTTCATGCCATCCTGTGTAGTAGTATTTTGCAACTTTGTGAAATCCCATTTTTGTATCTAGTGATGGTCCAAGCCATTCTGTGGCATCTAAAACATTTCTCTCAAGTGCTACATAAATTTCACCTGCGGGAAGTAGGGTGGGTTTTACGCCTAGTTTTGCAAACACTTCACCACCGAGACCTGGTATACGCATTTTTAAACCTTTTAGGTCAGCAAGTGATTTGATCTCTTTTTTAAACCATCCACCCATTTGTACATCTGTATTTCCACCTTTAAATGGGACTAGATTATATTTTGCATAGAGTTCTCGCCAAAGTTTCATGCCATCACCCCAGTCAAACCATGCATTCATCTCTGAAGATATCATGCCAAAAGGAAAGCCTGTAAATAGGTTGAAGGCTTCATTTTTACCTTTATAATAGTATGAAGCAGAGTGATAAGCATCGATAGCTCCAGCACTTGTCGCATCAAATACTCCAAGAGCAGGTACAAGAACATTTTTTGGAAAAACCTTGACTTCGATACTACCTCCACTAACTTGTGTCAGCCTTGTTGCAAATCGCTCAATACCTGTTCCCATGATAGGAAAGTTTGCCGGCCAGCTAGTGGCGAGTTTGATTTTGACTTTTTTACCTCTGTTGTAGTGAAAAGTTTTCTTTTGATGTGAGGCTTTAGGATCTTTTGGTAATTCTCTGCATCCTATTACACCACTTGCGATTGTTGCACCTGCTATAGTGGTTTTGATAAAATCTCTTCTTTTCATGTCACTCCTTAATATAAACCTGCGATTATGGTATAGCACAAGAAGAGCATCAAGTGTGATATCCCTTCAAAGTAGTTTGTTTCGCCGTCATCTGTTGTTTTCCATGCTAGTATTATTGTAA
>JALSQA010000107.1 GCA_026985685.1 Campylobacterales bacterium
TACAATCAATAGAATCATCGGTACATTTCCAGGAAATGAACAAAACAAAATACGTATGTCCCTAGCAGCCACACTGCAGGGTGTACTATCACAAAGACTTGTAAAAACAAAAGACAACAAAAGGGCAGCTGCTATTGAAATACTATATAAAAATGCACGTATAGAATCTCTTATATCTGACTCAAGAGACAGTGAAATAACAGATGCAATCGCTGAGGGTAAAGATATCTATGGTATGCAGACATTTGATCAGGCTCTTTTAGATTTATATGGTCGTGGTATCATCGATGAAAATGAAGCATTGGTAAATGCGTCTAACAGAGGTGATTTGAAAATGCAAATTGATAATTTTAATAACGCATATCAACAAACACAAAGTGTTGAAGATGCGATGATAGACTTAAAAGTAGAAGAACCAGTCAAATAAAGCAAATTTTTAGGTATATTTAACTATAATCGCCCACTTATTTTAAAAAAAGGACAACAATGTTAGAAGGTATCATTAGAGATAGTATCGGTAAGAAAGCAACTAAAGCTTTGAGACGAGATGGTTATCTAATCGCCAATATTTATGCTAAGGGGATGGATAATATCAATGCAGCTTTTAAATCAAATGAATTTATAAAAGCAGTAAGAGCAAAAGAGACACTTGCATTCCCAGTAAAAGTTGGTGACAAAGAGCTAAAAGTTGTCATTCAGGAGTATCAAAAAGATCCAGTTACAATGCAACTACTTCATGTTGATCTTCGTGTTGTAGAAGATGATGCAGTTTCAAAATATTTAGTACCTGTTAAAGCAGTTGGAACACCAAAAGGTTTAAAAAACAAAGGTGTACTAATCTACTCTAAAAAGAGACTATTAGTTAAATGTGCGGGTAAAGATCTTCCAAATGTATTTGAGCTTGATGTAACAGATTTGGATGTTGGTGATTCTGTACTTATCAGAGATATCACACTACCTGAAAATGTACAACTTATGGATGCTGACAGAGTATCTGTTGTTGGTGTGATCAAAGCGAAATAATTCATACAAATGACTCTTATCGTCGGACTTGGAAACCCTACCGACAAATATAAAAACAACCGACATAATATCGGTTTTATGGTCATCGATCAACTTATCGATGACCTCTCCCCCTCAAACATCACAAAAAATAGTTTCAAAGGTCTTCTCTATAAAAAAAATAATATATTTTTATTGAAACCTTATACATTTATGAATCTTTCAGGAGAAAGTGTTTTAGCTGTTTCAAGATACTATAAAATCTCTCGTATTATTGTTATACATGATGAATTGGATATCCCATTAGGACGTATTAAAATCAAACACGGTGGTAGCTCTGGTGGGCACAATGGACTAAAATCCATAGATAACATAATAGGACAAGAGTATGATCGTATACGAATCGGTATCTCTCGTCCTAAAGAAAAAGAAAATGTTATTTCTCATGTATTGGGTGATTTTGCAAAAACACAACTTCCTTGTGTAAATACAATCATCAAGACAGCAAGCCAACTTGCTTTAGATTTATCTAAAAGTAATATTAAGCAAATACAACAACAATACCCAGCCAAAAAGAATTATTGTAGCGAATGAAAATATATCAAATATTCCTCTCAAAACTTTATCTTAAGAAGTTTCTTTTACTCTTTTTTGCTTTTGAATTTTTCTTTACTGGTATAGATTTGATGCAACATTTAAAAGAAGTACCAGACTCTGCCAACTTACAAATCTTATATGGCGTGAATAAATTTCTAGAATTTTTTAGCTATACCTTACCTCTTTCACTTATCTTTGGTCTTATCTCAGCTATGTTACAAATCATAAAAAGCAATGAACTAGTCAGTTTATATGCACTTGGTGTAAGTAAAGCACAAGCTGCTAAACCCTTTGTATTGCTATCTTTTTTTATTAGTTTGATCTATATTTTACTTAACACAATCCCAGGTTTTGTTCAAACTCATTTAACTACACACAATATCAAAAAACATGGAACTATCAATAACATTAGTTCAGAGATATTTATAAAATCAAAAAATACTTATGCTTATATCGGTTCACTCAATCCCCAGGAAAAAAAGGGAGAAGATATTAAGATATTTATTACAAAAAATGGTGATTTAAAAGAGATTATAGAAGCGAAAAAAGGCTATTTTCAAAAAGATCACTGGGTTTTACAAGAGATCATAGCTTGTAAAAAGCCTTTGGTTGATTCTAAAAATTTACAAAAAACTAAACTAAATTTTATTCACTATAACCATAAAGAAGTTTTACAGGGTTTTACACCACATCTAATCGATACACTTTTTAAAACTAATACAAGATTAACAATACAAGATTCATTTTTTGCTATGAAACTTTTTCAAAAACAGAGCCTCAAAACAAATAAAATACGTGCAAATTTATATTGGATGACTGTATTTCCACTTTTTGCACCTATTGTAATATTTGGTTTGTTTTTTTTAATGCCTATACAACATCGTGGCGTTAATCTCACATTTTTTACAACAGTCAGTATCTTTGCTACATTGGTATTATGGGGTATTGTTTTCACACTTTCCAAGATTGCGAATAATGGATCTATTTCACCAGAGGCAGGTATCATTTTACCAATAATTTTACTCTTTTTTGTTAGCTTTTATATTTACAAAAAATATAAAAACTAATAACAAAATTCCACAACCCTTTAATCCTTTATTCGATAAAATACCCCAAAAACAAGGTACTTTATGAGAACATTTCAAACTTTAGCTGATAAATACGACACTCCCCTTTATCTGTATGATTTTGACTATATGCGTGATCAATATAACAAACTTAAAGAAGCATTCCGTGCTAAAAAATCTCTGATTTGTTATGCAGTAAAAGCAAATTCAAACCTTAGTGTTATCAAACATTTTGGTGATTTAGGTGCAGGGTGTGATTGTGTTTCTATTGGTGAAATAAATCGTGCACTTAGAGCTGGTGTAAAAAACTATAAAATCATTTTTAGTGGTGTTGGTAAGAGGGATGAAGAAATTTTTGAAGCCTTACAAAAAGATATACTCCTTATCAATCTTGAGAGTGAAGCTGAACTCCAAAGAGTAGAACTTCAAGCACAAAAGCTACAAAAACAAGCACGAATAAGCATACGTGTAAATCCAAATATCGATCCTAAAACACATCCTTATATTTCAACAGGACTACATGAAAACAAATTTGGTGTTGATTTAGATACTGCCAAACGTATGTATATCAAAGCAAAAAATTCTGAATTTTTAGACCCTGTAGGGATTCACTTTCATATAGGTTCACAACTAACACAATTAGAGCCTATCAAAGAGGCTAGTGAAGTTGTTACTGATTTGGTCAGAAGTCTTAAAGTAATTGATATTAATATCAAATTTTTTGATATTGGTGGTGGCTTGGGAATCCAGTATGATGATGAAACACTCATAGAGCCTTATGATTATGCACAGGCAATATTTTCTACACTTCATGGATTAGATGTAACAATCATGTGCGAACCAGGAAGATATTTAACAGCAAATGGAGGATATTTTTTAACTAAAGTACTTTATGAAAAAATTAACGGTGATAAAAGATTTGTTATTGTTGATGGAGCGATGAATGACTTAATCCGTCCATCATTATATAATGCATATCACAAAATCGAGCTTGTTAATCAAAAAGAAGAACAAGATGAGAGTCTCTGCGATGTTGTTGGACCAGTATGTGAAAGCGGAGATTTTTTCGCAAAAAATATAAAACTCCCACATACACAACACGATGATCTTATCGTGATAAAAAGTGCAGGAGCATACTGTTCTACTATGAGTTCAAACTATAACACAAGAGGGCGTGTTGCAGAAGTTGCATTTGATTCAAACGGTGACAGACTCATCAGAAGACGCGAAACTTTCGAGGATATGATTGCCCTTGAGAAGGACTATTTAAAGGATTAACTATGGAT
>JALSQA010000108.1 GCA_026985685.1 Campylobacterales bacterium
GAAAAATAATAATTCAAACGTACAGCTGATGTGATTTTGGAAAAGTTAAAAAATACAAATGCTAAAGATAGATACCATATATTGCTTGTTTTAAGTACATCACTGACATCCTCTAAGGAGACTTTTGAAAACACAACCCAAAATGCACCAAAAGTAAGTGCAATTTTGAGTAGTAACTTTAGAAGTTTTTTACTTTTTTGTACCAATCAATATCTCTCGTATACTATAAGGTGTCTTATTTTGTGATTCAAAATAGGTTCGCATTACAAGTTCTGCGATAAAACCAGTCGTGATAAGTTGAATACCAGCTATAACCAATACAATACCAAGTGTCAAAAGTGGACGATTTCCAATATTTTCTCCAAAAACTTTCAACACCAATAGATAAAAATTAATCACCATACCAACAAGCAACATAGGCACACCAAGCCCACCAAAGAGATGTATAGGTTTTGTACGGTATTTTTGCATAAACAGCATCAATAGCAAATCACTGACAACTTTAAAAGTTCTGCCTATTCCATACTTTGAAACGCCATGAAGTCTTGCATGATGTTTAACATCTACTTCAACAATTTTTGCTCCCTGCATTTTGGCAAGAACAGGGATAAAACGATGCAATTCACCATAAAGCCCTAAATTTTTAGCAATACTCTTTTTAAAAACTTTCAACGTACATCCATAATCTTTCAAATAAACTTTAGTTGATTTACGGATTATATAGTTTGCTATTTTACTTGGAATCTTCCTTAAAAACATACCATCTTGTCTATTTGCACGCCGTCCTGCAACAACATCCCAGCCCTCTGACTCTAACTTTTCAATCATCATAGGAATATCTGAAGGGTCATTTTGCAAGTCACCATCAATCGTCGCTATCAATTCACCTTCTGCTTCATTTATCCCAGCTGCCATCGCTGTTGTCTGTCCATAATTTCGATTAAAAACTATTGTCTTTGTTCGATCATTGGCATACTCTTTTATCTTTGAAACAGTAGCATCCATTGAACCATCATCTACCAATATCACTTCATAATCGATCTCTTTTAAATCCTCATAAACTTTTGTCAATAGTGGTTTAATATTATCTTCTTCATTCATCACAGGTATGATCAGTGAAAGTTTCATTTTTCTATCCTTATCAGTGTAAATCCATTTTCTTTATATAGTGTTTCATATTTTTTGTATCTATCAAGAGAAGTTACTTTACAAAAAACAACATCACCCTCTTTTGCCTTCTCTTTAGAGGTCAAGCCCTGATAGTAAACATTGAAACTTGGAAATTGTCTGGTGTGCATCTTAACATGATAGCCCTGCTCTTTTGCAAACAAAGCAGCTTTTTTGATAGGAAGCTGCATCAATTTTCCATAAGCGGGCAATATAGCATAATTGACTAAAATAGTAAAAGTAAAAGCGATAACAACCGCTGTATGTTTGATCGAAAGTTCTTTTTTATATAACCAAATAAAAATACCCAAAAGAGCCAATACACTCACATGATAAAACCATCCAAATCCACTATAAACATTTTCTATTAAAACAACTGCAAACTTATCATGAACAATACTTTTTATAGCAACTGCGATCTCTGGGAAAAATAGTAAAAACATAGTAAAAAATATCAACACAAGCAAAAGAGTCTGACGCATAAAGTTTTTTTCAAATCCAATGGCTACTAAAATAAATACAGGTGTATATCCATAGATGATGTAATGTGGAAGTTTTGTACCTGAAAACGAGAAAAAAAGAAAAACAAATCCAAACCAAATTAAAAGAAAAAGCGTCAAATCATCCTTGATAAACTTTTTTACATGAGTTAAAGATTTAAAAAACATCAATGAAAAAGGCATCAATCCAATCAGTAAAACAATCACATAATAGTAAAACTTTCCACTGTGATTTTCCATAGAACTACCAAAACGACTCAGATTATGTTTAAAAAAGAAACCATCAATAAATAAACTTCCCTGCTCTTGATACTCCAAAATATACCAAGGCAATCCAACAACTATAAATATCAACAAACCAATAGGATTAAAAATACTCTTTAACCAAAAACCAAACTCTTTTTTATATAACAAAAATATAAAACTCACAACAAAAGGAATCATAATCGCAACAGGTCCTTTAGTCAAAAAACCAAGTGCTATAAACAAAAATGTCGTATAAAGATAATGCTTTTTTCTCTCTTTGTAGTAACCATAAAAACAAAACATAGACAAAGCGATAAATAGATTTAAAAGAGCATCGGCTATGGCTGCTTTGGATATAATCGTAATTTGCAAAGCACTAAGCATAAAAAGTGCAGCATAAAATGCACTCTTTTTATCAAAATATTTTTTTGTAAAAAAGTAAGTAAACAAAACCCACAATGTCCCAGCGATGGCAGAAGGAAGCCTAAAAGAAAAAGTATGCACACCAAAGATTTTCACACTCAAAAGCTCTAACCAATAGATCAGTATAGGCTTATCAAAACGAAGTTCACCATTTAGATAAGTCGTGATGTAATTTTTAGAGACCAACATTTCACGTGTCGCTTCACTAAAAGCACCCTCATCCAAATCAAACAAAGGAGTAATCCCAAGAGGCAAAAAGTTCGCAATCAATGCTAAGACAAATAATATCAAAAGATCATTTTCTCGTATCTTAAGCAAAATCTTTCTCCAAAATCATCTTGCGATACAAAACGATAGCTACCAAAATCCCCAGATAAGATCCCATCACAACATCACTAAAATAGTGAGCACCAACTGTGACTCTGCTAAATGCTATCAAAGTAGCTGTAACAAACAAAGGTATTGACAACCTTGGAAACAAAAGTGCAAGTGCCGTGGCAGTAGAAAAAATAGTAATAGAGTGACCAGAGGGAAAAGAGACATAACTATAGTGTATCCCAAAACCTTCAAAACCATACGCACCTTGATTGAAAAGCATTTTCGGTCTAAGCCTGCCAAAAGGAACTTTTAACAACCAAACACCAAGCCCTGCAACAACATTTGTCACAAAAACATAAAGAGCCATCTGTGCATATCTATAACGTTTCATTCGTTTAAATATATAAAAAAGTAAAATAGAAGGAATCAAATACCAATGACTCTTGCCCAAAAATGACAAAGAAGAGATAAAATCCTCCAAAGCACTACCTTTGAGTTTATGAAAATAAAGAGCTAATCCTTTATCTACATAAAAGTAGGAGAAAACGACAACAAAAAGTACACTTACAAATATAAAAATATCTCTTTTCTTAAATCCCAGCAATCACTTTTCCCTTTTTGATGATGAAATGATTATAGTTAAACATTGCTAAAGTGTATCCCAATCACTTGCCTTAATCATGATGATATTTTGTGTTCTAAATTTTGTCGTAGCAATCACATTATCTTTTTTATAATGCTTTTTTCTTTTTCTGTAAGTGATGATCACACTATCTGGATGATTTTTGATATACTCTTGTAACTCTTTTTTGCTATGTACTACTTTTATATCTTCATGTAACCTTCCTAGAAAATGAAACTGATCATTGTATTTACCATCATGAACAATTACTACACCATCTTTTTGAAGTTTGGAAATCTTTTGTGCAAAGTTTGTCAAATCCTGATCTTTCAAATACCCAGACAAAACAAAATGTACTGCAAATATAACTATCAATGGACTAAAAGCTAACTGTTTTACTAACTTTTCCTGAGAGATAAAACGCTTTAGTAAAAAATAAAGCCCTACCCCTACTAACATCACCGCACTTATCCAAAATGCTTTTACATCTACATAATGTTGCAAATATTGTGGGATTTTATAAGGAGCGACAGCAAACAAAACACCCACTAAAAAGTAAATACCACCAATAAATCCTACACTAAAAACACCCTCACTTCTAGTTGAAATCAACCTTGTAGCCAACAATGCAAAAGCAGGTATCTCAGGTACGATATAATGT
>JALSQA010000109.1 GCA_026985685.1 Campylobacterales bacterium
CTATCAGAAAACGAAGGTGTAAATTATCTTTTGACTGTAAATATAACTCTCTTTGGATGGCAACGAGTAATGTATCACTATCTAAATATGATGTTTTTTGGGTATATACATTTTTTAAGGCACTGTGTATAAGTGTACCGATAATTCGTTCACTATTTAACTCTTTTGGTATTTCAAACTCTTCTAGTTCTTTGATATATTTGAAATAGTATTTACGTTTACAATCAAGAAATGTTTTTAGTTTGGTAGCTGAAATTTTTGTTTTTGTGAAATCATGTTCTATTATAAGATCATCTAATTGGTAATGTATTTTAGCTTTGTGAAATGAAAGCAGTATTGGTTTCAAATCTGCTTGTTGTTTTTGATATACATCAAGTCCAAGTTCATCTAAAAAACGTGATGGTTGATTTTGTTCATCATGAAGATATGAAATGGCAACTTCTTTTGCATTGTCAAAAATTTGTTTATAGTAATATTTTTGTAAATTTTCACGATCACCTGGTGTAGGAAGTTTACAAGCGTGGCGAATAGCAGTAGATAAAAAAAGATCTTTTTTGCTTATACTCGGCAGAGTTCCTTCGTTAAAATCTATCACTATAACAGCTTCTTTTTGGATGGCTCTTGTTTCAAGAATCTCTAAAACTGTTATCTTACCACCTCTTGTATCATCGATACGTTGTTTGGTTAAACGATTTAAAAATAGATGTAATACTTTATGAAAAGGATATCTTGAAAGGGTGGGGAGTAGTTTTGAAAATAGTTTTAACTCATTGTCATATATTTTATAAGCATCACTTTTATCTTCTGGTATTAGTTTTTCAAAAAGTTCGAGTATTTCACTTTTTGTTAATTTTGTATGCCAGTTTTTTTGCAACTCTTCTATAAATATTTTATCTATTTTTAAATGCCCAAGTCGATAAATATTTTCATAAGATTTCTCAACATAATACTCATAAATAGCTGATAGCTTTTGGTAGATTGATGTATCTGTATATGGAAAACCCATTGCAAAGTTAAAATTGTTTTCATCATCGAAAAGATTTAGAAATGTTATGGCAGTAGGATTTGGCAATATAACAATTATCTCATCTGCTAAAATTCCAAGTTCTATAAAATCATGAACTTTCTTTTTGATAAACGCTATTTGTTCGATTTTACTTTCAAAAGCACTAACTTCATAATTTGTCAAAGGATTTGATATAGGGATTTGTGAGTCTATATTTGTTTGATTTAAATCTAAACTATAATGATGATTTGATTTTAATGAAAATCCTAAATCATTAAACATATCGATCATTTTTTGATTAAATTTATTTGTTGTAATCTCTATAAAAAAAGGTTTTATTTTAGAGATTTCCATAAATAATTTTAGTTCAAATTTACTCAGATATCCTTCAAGATGTAATACTATCTTGTCAAAATTATTGATATAGTCTGTATTGATTTTATAATATTTTGGCAGAGATATCTTATCGACTAGATTACGTTCTTTGAGCTTTTCAAGGTATGTATCATGAAGTTTTTCTAATATTTCAAGATGTTCATGATAATCTGCATAAGTATCAAACTCTTTAAGTTTGCTAATTTCTAGTAATTCAACAGCCAATTCTTCAAAAAATGAAAATATATATTTGCTATTTTTTAAAAATGAGAAAAAATTTCTATCTATATTTAGTGCAGAAAAGTTAGCAAAATTACTAGCTTCCTGCAAAAGCAATACTCTTGTATCTTCATCTGCAAAAACATGATCTGGAACAAAGATAGCTTTTTTTAAAAATTCTCCGATTGTGATTGTTTTGGGCAGGAGGGTATTTGTTTGTAATAGTGAAAGAAATTCTTCTCTTATGGCTCTAGAAGTTGGATATATTTCCAACTTCTTAGTTTGTAGCATTGACCTCGGTTGTTGAAAAAGATGTTAAGTCACCGATACTTATTTTTGTTTTGATTTGCCATCTTCCAAGTTTTTGTATATCAAATTTTTCAAATGTATACATGCCTTGATTATTATTTGTAACTTTTAGCATTTTATCATATTGATTTGTATCTGGTCTTGTAATTTTGATAGTAATATTTGCATCAGAGATTTCTTTTTTGCCATCTTTTGTAAGTATGTTCATTTTCAATATATTTTCTCCGATGTGAAATGCTTTTGTATTGAAATTGAAATTATATTTTTTGTCAAATTTTTGCTGACTTAATAATATATCATTGATATTTTCATCAACATCCCCATAACTTTCAAAATAATAGTCATCCATCATAACAGGTTGGATATTTGCTTGTTTGATAGTCCATACTCCAAGTGCCATAACACACATAATAGATATGATAATACCTATTGGCCATTTTAGTTCAGAGAGTTTACTTTTTTGTTTCAATTGTATCCTTTTTAAAGAATTTGACTTTAACATATAGTCCTAAGAAATAAAGTAGTGTAAGATAAAATAAAATTCTCATTATATTCATAAAAGTATGACTTTCGTGTCCTAGACTAGAATTTAATTTAACACTATATGAATCTGCTAACATATCTGTTAAATCTGCATAGCCATTTAAAAAAGCTGCTGATGTTGGATCTGATTTTGATTTTTTGATAACAATTAGTTTTGTAAAACTTCCTCTAAATGGGCTAAATAGAGAGTTTTTATCAAACTTTCCATCCAAATCAGGGGAATTAAACATTTTATTGATACCAAAATCTTTTCTATCCATATATGTTTTGGAAAATATCCATAAAACATATGGATCTTTTAGCTCTTTTAAATATCTATTTTTTGTTTCTAAAAATTCATCTTTTGAAAGATGTTTTTTTGCTATCAGAACGATAGAAACACCTGTTTTCTTGTAAAGTTCATCACCAATTTCTTTCATCTTTGTAATAGTTTTATCATTGATAATATGATCACCTTCATAGATAAAATTTGAAAAAGAAGCGGTTGGTGTGAGTAGAAGTATTGTGAAGAGAAGAGCCCAAAAGGCTCCTCTTTTTTGTTGTATGAATAACACCCTAGTTTATCCTATATATAGTGTTTGACCAGGAGTTAAAACTGCCCATATTGTTATCGCTGCCATAGTAACAAGCAATAGTCCGATTACGTAATATAAAGTATCAGCCATCTTTTCTCCTTATTTTACCACTTGATAGTGTTTGATGTTATCAGTGCTTTTCATCTGTATATTTGATGCATCATTTAACTTATAAAAAGTTGTTGCATTTTTTTGTTGAACTGCAATAGCATTGATAGTTAAAAATACCAAAACACTAAGCAACAATACAGTAGCAATGATACCGCCTAAAAGTCCGTTAATGTTAAAACACATTCTTCTTGTTTTATTTTCTGCCATATTCAATCCTTATTTCTCACCGAGTGAAAGTATATATGTTGCTACAGCTTCTTTTTGAACATCTGTAAGTCTACCATCACTAAACTTAGGCATTGTACCAATATAACCAGTTTTACCACGGTTAAGTACATCTTTTACAAATGCAGGTGTACCATATTGGCTGATATTTGGAGCTTGTCCACCAAGACCTTTACCATCTTCACCATGACAACTTGCACAAGCACTAAAAGCAGCAGGTTTTTCACCTTTCATGCCACCTGCAACCCAAGTTGCAATAGCTTTGGCATCATCACCGCTTGCCATACCTGCTGGCATCTCACCCATAGGATAGCCAAGACCTTTAGAACCTTTTTCTATAGTTTCTAAGACACCTTTTGCTGTACCCCATTTGTCAAAGCCCTGTGCTTTACCTTCGATACCTGTACCATCAAGTCCATGACAAGGTGCACATTGTACTAAAAATACACCTTCACCCATAGCCATCAAAGTATCTTGATCAGGGTTTTGCCATTTCTTTTCAAATGAGGCATTGTATGCTTTTACTTCTTCATTGTATTCACCGATTTGTGAATAGGCATTTAGTGGATAACC
>JALSQA010000110.1 GCA_026985685.1 Campylobacterales bacterium
TTTTGAAAAATTCCCTATTTCTGTAAATATAGCAACTATGACTGAATATAGTAAAGATTTTAACTATCCTATACTTTTTAAAGAACAATTACCCCAAAATGTATTAGCTTCAGTCATCAGTGAAGCTGGATTAAATCAATTTCATACTTCAGAAACAGAAAAATATGCTCATGTTACTTTCTTTTTCAATGGTGGTGTTGAAGAACCTTTTATCAATGAAACTCGTGTTCTTGTACCAAGTCCAGATGTAAGAACTTATGATTTACAGCCACAAATGAGTGCACCACAGGTAAGCCAAAATGTTCAAACAGCGATGAGAGAAGGGTATGAATTTATCGTTGTAAATTTTGCAAATGGCGATATGGTCGGTCACACAGGTGATTTGGATGCGGCTATTAAAGCTGTTGAAAGTGTTGATCAGGCATTAAATGATATCATCAAAGTAGCAAAAGAAGAAGAGTATAGCTTAGTTTTAACTAGTGATCATGGAAACTGTGAAGAGATGAAAGATTCAAATGGAAAAGTATTAACAAATCATACACTTTATGATGTTTTATGTTTTGTCATGAGTGAAGGTGTAAATGAAGTAAAAAATGGTGGCTTAAATAATATCGCAGCTACAGTTTTAAAACTTATGAATCTCCCTATTCCTAAAGAAATGGATGAAGCACTTATTTAGTGCTTCACCTTAACAAACACTTCTGTGATATCTAATGGCTCCAAATTACCAAATTTGTCACACCAAATATAAAAAGGAACACCACCAACCCATAATCTCCTGCTTTGTAAATATCTAACTATTTTGTAACCATCTTTTGCATTTAATACATCAAAATTGATTTGTTTTTTTAGTACAAACTTTTTTAACTCCTGATCTGATATATACCCCTGTGCCTGAATACCTATAACTTTAATTTTATACTTTTTGACCAAATTTATAATTTGAGGGATCTCTTTTTCACAATATGGACATCTTGTTCCAAAAAAGAAAAAGAGTAAATTTTTATTTTTATACTTTTTTTCCTGAAAGAGTAAATTCCCCTCAAAATCTTTGATGTTTATACTTTTATGGGATAAAGTATTTAACTTAAAATCTTTTGCATTTATTGATGAAAGTAACATGACAAAAATCAAAACAACTATCTTTTTCATATATTTTTCTCCTATTTTTTCTAACATTATACAAAATATTCAAATTTTTATCCACTTTTTATTATCATGAGAGTATCAAAGAGAAAGGAATTTTATGAATTTTACGGGAACCAATGTACTAATTACAGGTGCAAGTAAAGGTATAGGTAAAGAAATTGCAAAAGTTTTAGCAAAACATGGACTGAAAGTTTGGATCAATTACCGTTCAAAACCTGAACTTGCTGATAAACTTCAAGAAGAGATACAAAACGATGGAGGTAAAGCAGCAGTTATATGTTTTGATGCTAGCGATGAGAGTGGATTTGTTGAAGCTATAAAAACTATTGTTCAAAGCGATGGAGAACTTTCATACCTAGTAAACAATGCAGGCATTACAAATGACAAATTAGCTCTGAGGATGAAACTTGAAGATTTTGACTCAGTCATAAAAACAAATCTAGACTCTGCATTTTTAGGGTGTCGTGAAGCATTAAAAGCTATGAGCAAAAAACGTTTTGGAAGTGTTGTAAATATCTCTTCAATCGTCAGCGAAACAGGTAATATCGGTCAAGTAAACTATAGTGCGAGTAAAGGTGCTATGAACTCCATGACTAAAAGTTTTGCACTTGAAGGTGCTCCAAGAGGAATACGCTACAATGCAATAACACCTGGCTTTATAGCCACAGATATGACAGATGAACTAAGTGAAGAGATTAAAAAGGCATATACTGATAAAATTCCACTTAAACGATTTGGAAATCCAGAAGATGTTGCTAATAGCGTTGCATTTTTATTAAGTGACGCATCTAGTTACATTACAGGAGAAATTTTAAAAGTCAATGGCGGAATGTATGTCTAAATTTAAAGTTTAACCTTTTTTTGGTAATATACCATACAATTAATATAAGGAGAAAAAATGGCATTAATAGATGATGTAAAAGAAGTAGTAGTTGAGCAACTCAATGTAAATCCTGATGAAGTTAAAGAGGATTCAAAATTTGTTGAAGATTTAGGAGCTGATTCACTAGATGTTGTAGAGTTAGTTATGGCACTTGAAGAAAAGTTTGACATTGAGATTCCAGATAGTGATGCAGAAGCTATTGCAACTGTTGGTGATGCATTAAAATACATCGAAACACATAATTCATAAATGATAAGCCCTTCGGGGCTTTCATTTTGAACAAAAAAAGTATTTTATAATTTTATAACGGTAATACGAAGGAGAGACATTGAAAAGGGTTGTAGTAACAGGTTTAGGTATGATTAATGCAGTTGGTATGGAAAAAGAGAGTTCTTTTAAGGCCATCGTTGAAGGAAAATGTGGCATTAAAAGCATTAGCTTGTTTGATGCATCTAAACATACTGCAAGAATTGCGGGTGAAATAACTGACTTTGACCCAAAAACTGTTATGAATCCAAAAGATGTAAAAAAAGCAGATCGATTTATCCAGTTTGGTATCAAAGCTGCTAAAGAAGCGATGGAAGATGCTTCTTTTGACACTTATGACAGTGAACGTTTTGGGATGGTTTCCGCATCAGGTATTGGTGGATTAACAAATATAGAAAAAAATTCTTTGGTTTCACACCAAAGAGGTCCTAGAAGAATATCACCATTTTTCATACCTTCTGCTTTAGTAAATATGCTTGGCGGTTTTATCTCAATTGAGCATAGTCTCAAAGGACCAAACCTTTCTGATGTTACAGCTTGTGCTGCTGGTACACATGCCATTGCAACAGCAACAAAATCTATCATGCTAGGTACAGCAGATCAAATGCTAGTTGTTGGTGCAGAAGCTGCGATATGTGATGTAGGTATAGGTGGTTTTGCCTCTATGAAAGCACTATCAACTGATAATGATACACCAGAAAAATCTTCAAGACCTTTTGATGCGACAAGAAATGGTTTTGTTATGGGTGAAGGAGCTGGTGCTTTGGTATTAGAAGAGTATGAAAGTGCAATCAAGCGTGGTGCAAAAATCTATGGTGAAGTTATAGGATTTGGTGAAAGTGGCGATGCAAATCATATCACTACTCCTGTAGTAGATGGTCCTTACCGTGCCATGAAAGCAGCTTATGAGATGGCAGGAAAACCAAAAATTGATTATATCAATGCACACGGAACTAGTACTCCTGCAAATGACAAAAATGAAACAGCTGCTCTAAAAATGCTTTTTGGTTCTAGTGAAGCTTGTCCTCCTGTAAGTTCTACAAAAGGGCAAATCGGTCACTGTTTAGGTGCTGCTGGAGCTATTGAAGCTGTTATTTCATTGCTTGCGATACGTGATTCTATCTTGCCACCAACAATCAACTATGAGAATCCTGATCCAGAGTGTGATTTGGATTATATTCCAAATGTTGCAAGAAAAGCAGAAATTACTACTATTATGAGTAACTCTTTTGGATTTGGTGGAACAAACGGATCAGTTATCATCCAAAAAATATAACAAAGGTATGCAATGGTAACTTACCTTGACTTTGAAAAAAGTATTCAACAAATAGACCAGGACATCCGTGAAGCAAGAGTAAAAGGCGATACGGATGCTGTTGATATATTAAATAAAAATCTTGAAAAAGAGATTTCAAAAACTTATAAAAATCTTTCCGATTATCAAAAATTACAACTTGCAAGACACCCAAACAGACCATATGCTTTGGATTATGTTCGGGGAATGATGGAAAATGCTTATGAAATTCATGGAGATAGACAATTTCGTGATGATGAAGCTATAGTTTGTTACATCGGAGATATTGATGGTCAAAAGACTGTTCTCATAGGAGAACAAAAAGGTCGTGGT
>JALSQA010000111.1 GCA_026985685.1 Campylobacterales bacterium
TATTGCGACAGAATTAGTTGTCAGATACAAAGAATATCGTCAAGCTTTACCTGCTATTGCGTTAAATTGTGATACTTCTGTTTTGACAGCTATTGGAAATGATTATAGTTTTGAAGAGATATTTTCGAGACAAGTTGAAGCATTGGCACAAAAAGGTGATTTGTGTATCGCATTTTCAACGAGTGGAAATTCTAAAAATGTTATCAAAGCTTTACAAACAGGTAAGAAAATGGGATGTCGTACTATCGCTTTTAGTGGAAAAGGTGGTGGAGAAGTTTCAAAATATTGTGATTTAAATATAATTATACCCTCTAACGATACAGCTCGTATACAGGAGATGCATATCATGATAGCCCATATTGTAGTAGATGCCATTGATAGTGTTATGAGAGCTGAGGGATAGATGAGACTTTTGTTTGTTGCTTTGACAAAGCACCAATATCGTTATTTTAAAAAGTTAAAATCAGAACTAAAAGCACATAGCAGTATACTTTTTTTACCTGCATTAAATCTTTCGATTGTAGGTTTTGTACAGAGTTTTTCACAAAATACAAATAAGATACAATCATATAAATATAAAGAAGTAGATGCGAAGTACAAAGGCAGAGTGAAAAAAGTACTTTATAAACTCTTCTTAAAAGCTCAAATTCCTTTTATCTATAGTTCAATTTATAGAGCGATCAAAAAAGAAGATCCAGATTTTGTAATCTTTTGGAATGGTAAAAAGTTTCATCAAGCTATTGGTGTTGAGGTAGCCAAAAAGTTTTCTAAAAAGATGGTTTTCTTTGAAAATGGTTTTTTACCACATACTACACAGATGGACTTTAAAGGTGTAAATGCTTCAAATTCTGTTCCAAAAGATATCTCTTTTTATAAAAATCTTCATTTTGATAAATCATGTATGTTATCAAAAAAGTTGGAAAAGAGAGTTTCAAAAAAACAAAAATTTATAGAAGAAAACGAAGTCCCAAAAAGATATATATTTGTTCCTTTTCAAGTAGCGTATGATACGCAAATCATACAACATTCACCTTGGATTTCTGATATGTATGATCTGTTTGATTTGGTCGTTGAGATGGCAAACAAAACCAAAATAGAATTTGTTATCAAAGAACATCCAAGTGATCGGGTTTCTTCTTATGAAAAATTACATCAAAATTTACCTTCAAATATTCATTTCTCACAATTAAACACACAAGATCTTATTGAAAAGTCTGATGCTATACTTACGATAAACTCTTCTGTTGGTATGGAGGGTTTACTCTTTTCAAAGAGGGTGATTGTTTTGGGTGAAGCATTTTATGCCATAGATGAGATTGTCAAAATAGCACATGATAAACACAAATTATTAGAAATTTTGATGAATTTAGAAGATTGGAAAGTTGATGAAGCGTTGATTGAAAAGTTTTTAAAATATCTTCAATGTGATTATTTGATACCAAATTCATGGAGAGAACCGACAAAAAAGCATTTTGAAGAGATAGAAAAAAGATTAAAAAAAGAGTTAGAAAATGTTTGACTATTTTTGGCATAGGTTTGATAAAGAAAACTTTAGAATTATTATGACTATTTTAGTCAAAAATGAAGATGATATCATTGAACAAAACATTAGAGTTCATGCATCTTTGGGTGTTGATGCTTTTGTTGTTATGGATAATGATTCTACAGATAATACAAAAGAGATATTGCATAGATTGCAAAAAGAGTTTGAAATTGTTGTGATAGAAGAGAAAGGTTTGTACAATCAGGCAAAATGGATGAAACAACTTGCCTTTCAAGCCAAAAAGTTAGGTGCTGATTGGGTGATCAATAATGACGCAGATGAGTTTTGGATACCAAATGAAAATAAATCTCTTAGAAATATTTTAGAGTATAAAGGTAGTGTCATAACTGCACATCGTTACAATATGCTGATTGATTCAAAAATATATCAAAAAGATTTTAAATTTTATGATATGCATTATCGTGTACAAAATCCTATCTATTATGATAAAAATTATCAACAGAACAATGAAGAAGTTTCAATCATTTTAGCCAAAAATGCTCCAAAAGTGATCACCAATCCTCATGGACTCATATTGATACGAGGAGGTAATCACAAAGCATTGCATATCGCAAATATGAGAGATTATTTTAAACATTATGACAAGATCAAAAGAAGTCCTGATATCACAGTTTACCACTATCCTATACGTTCATTTGAACAGTTTAAAAAAAATATTCAAAACAGAAAAATGCTCTTAGAATCCAAAAAACATATAAGAATGGGACCACATTATCGCAGATGGGTGAGACTTTTAAATGAAGGAAAACTAGAAGAAGAGTTTCAAAAATTTATTTTAAAACCACAAGAGATAGAGACATTTTTGGATTATGGTATTGTGGTAGAAGATAGACATCCTCAAAATCAAATAAAAAAAGTGATTACTTCTTTGTAACTGAAATTTATTCTTCCAGATTTAATGTGAAGGAGTGATACATTTTTCAAAAGGGAGTGGATAGCCAGATCTTTCACTAAAGGATAGTGCTCCTTTTTGAAATATTTTATTAGCCAATGTAAATGGAGTGATCATAGCAAAAATACTAAAACGTGTTGGTGAGATATCATCACCAGCGGTAAAAATAGTTTTAAAAATTGAAGCCATATCTGAAGCTAGTATCTTACAACGCCACGCTTTTGTTCCTGTTTTTTGTCCCTCTTTGGTTTTGTCAAATTTATCATATATTTTTTGAAGTTGTTTGTAAAAGGCATCATTGCACTCTTGATTGTCTTTACCGTTATAGATATAACATATATCATGTTTCATACAAGCCTCATCGATCGTATCATAAGGTTTGATTTTATAATACTTTGCTATCAAATCTTTGCGTTTAGAGTAACTAAGAGAGTCGATAGGTTTTAGTGGTGCTGGTTTGATATTTGGATAATTTTCACCGCAAAAACATCCATAACGAAATGTCTTGTCAAATTTTTCCTCTGCTATTGCCGGTTTTTTGCAGACGGTGGCTTCTTTTTGATTATCTTTCATTTCTTTGGTCAAAGGAGGGTTTAATGTTTGAAAATCATTTTCTGCTTTTAAGAAGGTTAATGTCAAGAAGATGAGTAAAAAAACTGTTTTCATACCTCTGTCTCCTTTTTAGTTTTTTGAAATCCTATTTCAGATATATCTTGAATTTGATGGGACTAAAGTTGTCATTTTTTATAAGTATAACACTATTTGTGTTAAAGATTTTTTCAATCGTGTCGATATATCTGTATAGGATACTATCCATAAGGAGTTTTATCATGAAGTACAAACGTCTGTTTTTTATTACACTAGCTTTTGGTGCGGTGGCTTTGTCTATCTTTTTTGGTGAGTCAAATTTTACAAATCTTTATAGTTTTGTCAATCCTGTTGATCTTTTGGTTTTGTATTAAACTATATAGATAAGTGTGTATAATCACACTATGCGAATATTATTTTTTATTTTTATTTTATCTTTGTACCTACAGGCGGATATCACGCAAAAGATAGCCAATATGATTATCATCGGTATTGATGGTACAACTGTTGCAGATAATAGTTCTCTAACTTCTTTTATCAAAAAAAATGGGTTGGGTGGTATTATACTCTTTTCAAAAAATCTTCAAACAAAAAAACAAGTTAAAAAACTTACTTCTGATTTTCAAAATTTGTGCAAATCAAAACTTTTCATAGCACTAGACCAAGAGGGTGGTTTTGTTGACAGACTCTCATCTATAAATGGAATAAACTCATTTCCAAGTGCAGAAAATATCTCTTTGTTAAGTGATGAAGAGAGTAAAAAAGTATATACCAATATGGCAAGAATATTTCACAATTTAGGTTTCAATCTAAACTTTGCTCCTTGTGTTGATCTAGCTATAAATCCTCAAAATAGG
>JALSQA010000112.1 GCA_026985685.1 Campylobacterales bacterium
TGTACCTTTTTCTATTGTATAGGCTGTATCACCTGCTGTAACTACTTTACCTTCTAAAAGATCAGTTTCTCCTTGATTTTTACAAGTATATGTTCCAACAACTTCAATACCGTCACTAACTCCATCTCCATCAGTATCACTTTTTGTTGGATCTGTTCCGATTACTTTTACTTCTAATCCATCATCTAAACCATCATCATCGCTGTCTGGATTTCTAGGGTCAGTTCCGATATCTATTTCATCACCATTAGATAGTCCATCTCCATCCTCATCACCTGCTGGATCAAGATTACCAGATGGATTTATCTGGTGTGAACCATTAACGTCTGCAAATATTGCTCTGTCATCAACACAACCAGAAAATGATGCTATATAGGCACATACTAGTGTCGATAATAGTCCTGTTTTGATTAATTCTTTCATTATTTTTCTCCTGCGTCAATGTATTGTGGGTAGGTAAGTTTAACTTCTGTTCGTCTGTTAAGAGCCATACCTTCTGCTGTTTTGTTTGAAGCAATTGGTTCGCTCTCACCTTTTCCTTCTGTTGAAAGTCTTGAAGCACTTACACCATATTCTATCAGTGCATCTCTAACTGCTTTTGCACGTCTTAATGAAAGAGCCATATTGTATTGATCTGAACCCCTCCAGTCAGTGTGACCTATGATATGAACCAAGCTACCTTTGTTATTGATAAGGAAATCTGCAAAATTTTTGACAAGGTTTCTTGAATAGTCTGTAATATTTGCTTTATCTGTTTCAAAGTGGATCATGAGATTTGCTTTGACTGGACAACCTTTATCATCTACACTAAAGTCACATGGAGTATTTGGACATTGATCTACGCTATCTTCTACACCATCTCTATCGCGATCTGGTCCATCTATCTTGATAGGGCATTCATTTCCTTCTAATGAAGTGATTTGTTCTTTGATGATTTCTGTTTTTGGCTCAGGAAGCGGACATCCTGAACCGTCTACTCTTACACCTTTTGGGGTATTTGGGCATTTGTCAAATCGATCCATAACACCGTCACCATCGCTATCTATCATAACAGGTGCTTTCTTTTCATTTAGTATTCGTCCAAAAGGAACAGAAAAGTTTAATGCAGTTATGATTTCATTGTCTTCAGATTTACCACTGACTGTCTCTCCTCCAAGAATTTGAAGAAGTTTTGCTTCAAGTCTGACGATAAAACTATTATCTCTAAAACGATAACCAACACCAGCTCCACCTTGTACAAATGGATGACTTTTAAACCCTTTTGTATCATCTGTGACATATTCATAACCCGCACCAACAAGAGCATACGGTACAAAAGTGTTTGCATCTTTCATCTCATAAACACCGTTGACAGAAAATTTAAGAAGTGAATTAACTTCACTAGCTTTTAATCCGTCCCAAAGTTTATCTTTGTCTGTAATACGCACATATTCAAAGTCAAAACGTGGTTTGACTGTGTAGTTATTCATTTGAAAATTAACTCCAAATGTTCCATTTTTTAGTTTGATACCACCATCATTTTTGATAGAGGTTACACCAAATGTTGCACCAAGATCATAGGCTCTTAAGTTATCTGCCTTAGCATGAAGCATAGACATAGCCAAGATAGAAGTGGTAATTGCACTAACAATCACTTTTTTCATCCGCAATCCTTTAAATTAAAATTTCTTAATAATGCCATTCTACTGCTTATTAGTTAAAAAAAACATAAAAAAATAGAATAATTATAAATTATATTTACCTAAACTGATATTTTAATTAAGATATTTACTTATTGTGTTTATTAAGGAAGATGAAAGCTCTTTTGTTTTGTCTGTAAACTGTGAACTGTTAAATGTCTCTTGCCTTTTTGCTAGTTGCATAGTATGTATGCTAATTTGTTCATGTAGCTTTTTTATAGATAGCTTACCATCAAGAAAATCTAGTGTTTCTTTGATGCCAATCGCCTTCATGGGGTTTGGTTTTCTGGTATATCTCTTTTCAAGTTGAAATATCTCATCAATCAATCCTTCTTTTATCATGTCTGTAGTTCTTGTTTCAATTCTTTTTGATAAAACTATTCTTTCTATAGCTATGTCAAAAATTTTGATATCCTTTATGAGTGGTCTTGGATTGTGTTTTTGGAAATAAGTACTTGCATCTGTTTGCTTTTCAAGATATATTTCAAACCATTTTTGGATACGGTAGTTATCTTTTGAAGATATTTTACTTGCGTAAGTTGGATCGATTTTTGTTATTTTTTCATAAGCACTTTTAAGATCAAGAAGAATCTCTTGTAGTTTTTCTCTATTTTCTTTGGAAAGATTTACTTTAGGTGAAAGTCCCTCCATCATAGATTTGAGATAAAAGCTAGTACCACCTACTATGATGAGATGTTTATCTTCTTTTATACTTTGCTCTTTTGCCTCTTTATATAGATCAAAAAAAGTTGCAGCACTAAAATAGTCATCTATCTCAAGAATGTCTATACCAAAGTGCTTGATTCCTTTTCTCTCTTTAATAGTTGGTTTTGCAGAAACAATATCTGTACCTTTGTAAATGGCTAGAGAGTCAAGTGATAAAATATTGGCATCAAATTTTTGTGCTAAATCTATAGCTAGAGCTGATTTACCAGAGGCAGTTTGACCTAAAATTGCGATTTCTTTCATGTTAAGGATTATAACAGAAATTTCATTATGAAATATTTTTTTACCTTTTGGTATCTTTAGATATACTTCTTTTATGCAAAAGTTAGAAGTTTTAGAAAAAGTTTTTGGGTTTAATAGTTTTCGCTCTTTTCAAGAAGAAGCAGTTGATGGTATCCTGGCAAAAAAAGATCTTTTGATGATCTTACCTACTGGAGGGGGAAAGTCACTTTGTTATCAATTACCATCGCTCTTGATGGATGGTGTAACAGTTGTGATATCTCCACTTATTGCATTGATGCAAGATCAAGTACGTGGACTCAATGAAAATGGTATCAAAGCAGCAACAATCAACTCTGATATGAGTGATGATGAGCGACATAAAGTATTTACAGGCTTAAAAGAGGGTAGTATTAAGTTGCTTTATGTTGCTCCTGAGAGGATGAGTGCATCAGGATTTGTATCTTTTTTACATACATTGGATATCAATTTTTTTGTGATAGATGAGGCACATTGTGTGAGTGAGTGGGGACATGAGTTTCGAGCTGATTATCGAAAACTAAATCTTCTAAAAGAACATTTTCCGTCTACTCCTGTTGCTGCATTTACAGCAACAGCCACACCGAAAGTTGAAGCAGATATTGAGAGTGCTTTAAAATTGGAAAATCCTGTTAAGTTACGTGCAAATGTTTTTCGTAAAAACTTAACTATAAGGACACAAAAACGTGTCTCAAATGGTCGTACTCAGCTACTAAATTTTTTACAACAGCACAAAGGAGAAAGTGGTATTGTTTATACTTTTACCAGAAAAGAGACTGAACAACTAGCTACATTTTTACAATCACGCCATATCAGTGCAAAAGCTTATCATGCAAGATTACCAGTTGAGGAAAAAGGGCAGGTTATGAAAGATTTCATGTACGATAAAATTGATATTGTTGTTGCTACCATCGCATTTGGTATGGGGATTGATAAAAGCAATATTCGTTTTGTAGTGCATACATCACTGCCAAAAACTATAGAAAACTATTATCAAGAAATTGGTCGTGCAGGACGTGATGGACTAGAGAGTGAGACTCTTCTTTTATATACCAAAGCTGATGAGATTCAAAAACGTGAGTTGATGGATAGTGTGGATAATGATGCTTATAAAGAAGTGCTTTATGAAAAATTGCAGATGATGTATCGTTTTGCATTAAGTAGTTCATGTAAGCACAGGCTTCTTGGTATCTATTTTGGAGATGAGAGTAAAGA
>JALSQA010000113.1 GCA_026985685.1 Campylobacterales bacterium
TAAAGCTTCTTTTTCTAAATATTTTTGATTTACATCAGTTATCTCTAACTCACCTCTGTGACTTGGTTTGATTGTTTTGGAAATATTGATAACATCATTTGTATAAAAGTAGAGTCCTGTAACAGCATAGTTACTTTTTGGCTCTTTTGGTTTTTCTTCTATAGATATTACTTTACCACTCTCATCAAACTCAGCAACACCATATCTCATCGGATCATTAACATAGTAACCAAATATAACAGATTGGTGTTTTTGTTTAACTATATCTTTACTTCTTTTAAGCATATCAGGAAGTCCGTGTCCATGGTAGATATTGTCACCTAGGATAAGGCAAATATCATCATCACCGATAAACTCTTCGCCAAGTATAAACGCTTGAGCTAAACCATCTGGAGTTGGCTGTTCTTTATATGAAAGTTTCAACCCAAGAGAAGATCCATCTCCAAAAAGTTTCTCAAATGATGGCAAAGCTTCTGGTGTTGAGATAATCAATATCTCTTTAATCCCCGCCAACATAAGTGTTGATAGTGGATAATAAATCATAGGCTTATCATAAACTGGAAGTAACTGTTTGATCACCTCTTGAGTGATAGGATATAGCCTCGTACCGCTACCACCTGCTAATATAATACCCTTCATATCTTACCTTTTAGTCTAAATTCTCTTTTATCTGTTCATAAAGTTTCAAGATTTCACTTTTATGTGAGATGAAACTATTTTTGTTGGCAATCAAATGAGCAGAAGATGTCATAATATCTTCTACTACTTTTAATCCATTTTGTTTCATGGTAGTACCTGTTTCTACTATATCGACTATCGCATCTGATAATCCAACGATAGGAGCAAGTTCGATAGAACCATAAAGCTTGATAACTTTTACAGCCATAGCTTTTGATGAGAAATAGTTTTTAGTAATATTTACCATTTTTGTCGCTACTGTAATTTCTGGTCTGGAGTAATCTAATTCATCTTCATTTTTCATCCCAATACATACACGACATCTACCAATCCCCAAATCCAGAAGTTTCATCAAATCCATCTCTTTTTCTGTCAAAACATCCAATCCAACTACACCAAGATCAGCTGCTTGATTTAGTACATACGTAGGTACATCTTGATTTCGTACCAATAAAAAACGAAAGCCATCTTTTTCTAAAATCAACTTTCGATCTTCAAAATCAAATTTTGTACCAAATGTTTTTTCAAATATTGCCAAAGTTTCTTCTGCAATTCTACCTTTAGGTAAGGCTATTGTTAACATGTTTTTTCCTTTTCATCTATCGCTTTTTGCATTCCTTTAAATACCAAAACTTCATCATAAATAGATTTTTTCAAGTATTTACAAAGACGTTTTCCATCACCACCAGTTACATAAACAGGCATATCTTTTGCACAATCTTGTATCATCAAAACAGTTGATTTCAAAGTCGTATACAATAAAGCATCCGCAGTATTCAGAGGTAAGGTATCTAAAGTAATCTCTTTTTCTAAGTCATAAATTAATTTAGATGATATATTAGCAAAAGAGTCTTTATATGCACTAAATCCAGGCATAATAAATCCTCCTTGATGTTTATTTTGATATATAACGTCTACAGTTATAGCACTACCTGCATCAACAACAATGCCCTCTTCTATACTATAACAAGCAGCGATTCTATCAATTCCCATACCCTGATACTCTGTGTCAAATCGAAATATTTTTGATAAATCTTTTGCTTGTGATAAACTTTCTAATTTAGTTTCAAGAGTGGGATTGACATTGATAAAATAAAAATCCTCTTTTGGAAATTTATAACCTTCCAAACTTATACGTTCAATGGATTTCCCATCGTAGCATTTTACATTGGTATTGCCAATATCAAGTAGCAACATCAATCAATCTCCACCCACGCTCTTTCATCAATGCTTTTGCTTTGGAACAAAATGGCATATCATAAAGCAATATCTTCTTTTTGAAATTATGATCTTGTAAAAGTTTTAGTTTTTCAAAAATGGATTCAATATCATCTGCATTTTTACGCAAAAAACGACTTTTTTGTACGATGTAAAAAATAGCAACATAATTACTATGCAAATCCACACCTTGATAAATTGTTATCTTTTTACGTGTACCTAAAGCTTTTAAATCTATAGGCTCTAACTTTTTAAATATCAGATTTTTTGAAAGTAATATTTCTACAAATTGATTCATATCTCTCCTTTGGATAAGGGATGGTACATATTAAGACTTTGGCGAAGATCTTCTTGTTGCAAATGTGTATATATTTGTGTAGTAGAAATACTTTCATGTCCCAGTAACTCTTGAACAACACGCAAATCTGCACCACCTAATATCAGAGCTGTTGCAAAAGAGTGTCTTAAAACATGAGGAGATACACCTAAATACTTTTTGACTGTTTTAAAAACAGAGATTCTACTCAAAGCTTTGGATTTATAATTTAACCAAAGAAAATCCCCTGATACACTTCTTTTTTGTAAATAATTTTCTAAAGCTTCTAATGCCATAGGTGCTATTGGTACAACTCTTTGTTTATCGCCTTTTGCATTGTAAATCTTAAACCAACCATCTTCAATATCACTCTTTTTTGCCCCGATAGCTTCACTAACACGACATCCTGTAGCATACAAAAACAAAATCAAAGCATAATCCCTCATACCAATCTCTTTGCTTTGATCTATTTTAGAACACATATGTATGATTTCATCAAACTCTAAAAATTTTGGTAAATTTTGTCCTATTTTTGCAAGTTTTAGCTTTGGCTTTTCCAAAATAAACTGGGATTGATAACAAAAATCAAAAAAAGAATTTATTGCTGAAAGTTTGCGATTTCTTGTGCGTGGATTTTCAAAAGTTGCCAAAAAAGAGAGTATCTCTTCATGAGAAGTATTTATCAAATCCTTTTGTAAAAACTTCTCAAATTGCATTAAATCATGTTGATAAGCCTCAACACTCAAACGCCCAAGTCCTTTTATCACAGTAATATATTCGATAAAGGCTTCAAGCGAATTAGAAAAACTATTTGAGTTTGATGGCTTTATCATCCGTATATAATATACCTTTAGCTATCAATACAGAGCTTTCAATTTCATCATCTAACTTTTGTATTTTTATATTTTTCAAATTTTTATCCATAGAGATAACATAACCTTGTTTTTCAACCATATATATCCTATCACCAACAGCACCTACAGCAAGAAAATTTGCAAATTCAAAAGTACGTTCATCAAGTTTTTTTAGTGATTCATCTAGTAATGTAACTGTGCCATTTTTGCCAAATAGATAGATTTTGTGACCTAAGTATAATATATCTTTAATAGATGCTTTATAATTAAAAATATTTTGAGGAGTTATAACAATCACCTTAGAAGCTGTAGCTGCCACAAGTTTATTGTCATTTACTTTAAGAAAAATCACATTATTAAAAAGTTCTTTATCACTGATAGCAACATCCCTTAAAACAACTTTTTTATCACTTTGCATGATCAACAATCTTCCATCAAGTGTAGGAAAAATAATCAAATCATTTAAGAAAAGAGGATTTGCTGCTCTTGCATCAATAGTAATCACTTTTTCCAATGCTTCACGATAAAGTGTTTTATCAGATTTTATGTCATAAAGTAAAATATTATTATTTTCTAAAACCACTGCCAGATAGTTATCTTTTAGTGTTGCACTAACGATAGCATTATCAAATTTTTTACTAAAAATCAATTTATGATTTGGCTTAGAATATATTTTTATATCACCTTCACTATTTGCTACAATAATTGCATTTTTTGTTTCATTGATAAACGAAAACCCTTTGGGTATCTCAAGGTGTACTATGCCACTTCTTTTTGTAATGATATCACCATTTGAAAGCATCGCTCCTTCTCTGACAACATTAAACAGATGTTTTTTCATTGCAGAGATATTTTTTACATTACCTTCTACTTTTACAGGTTCATAAATACTTTTATGTACACAACCTGATAAGAAAATCATACCTAAAAAGAGGAAAAACGATATTTTATAAAATCTCATAATAAATCTATCCTATTTTTGATAATGCATAAAATTTTGTGCTATTTGATGCAATGGTGATGTAATTGGTATAGCATTTAATGCTTCTTTTGCTTCTTTGTTTTTTTCATTTTCAAAAAGTAAAAAAGCTTCTTCTAGTTTTGCAAAATCCGCTAAAAGAGCATCTTGATTTTGAGCATATGCACCAACTTTTGCAGGATCTTTTTGCAATGCACTTACTTGGTATGAAAGTAAATCTTTTAGTATAGGATCTGTTGTTTTGGCTAGTAATTTCTCAATTTTTGAAAGATCATTACTTTTAATCGCTTCTGACATAGTAAAGAGTGTATAAAGTGATGGGTTTTTATCTTTTAAAATTGCCAATGCATTAGAATTGGAAGGATCTTTCTGTAAAGTTTGATATGCTTCATTTGATACTTTTAAATCATGATTTTTTTTGTAATCTATTGCAACATAAGCTAACAAAGAAATCAATACAACAACTCCAATACCAATAAGCAACTTTTTATATCGCTTAAAAAAGCCTTCTGCTTTTATAACACTCTCTAAAAACTGTTCTTCAGCACTTAGTTCTTCTTTTAGAGCTTCAACATTTTCTTTTAATCCCAAGGTTAATCCTTTTTTGCTATAATCTTATCTCGAAATATATCATAGATACAATTAAAAAACTATTGACAAAGTCAATGGTACTTACAAGAAAGGCTTTTATGAAGATAGATGAAACACTACTTAAAAAACTAGAAAAGCTATCCTCTTTGGAAATCCAGGAGGATAAACGAGAAAGCATGATTTCAGAGATTGCTAAAATTGTCGATTTTGTTGAAAATCTAAATGAATTAGATTTGGACAATGAAGACGCATCTTTTTCAACTATCCCTGGTGGTACTCCATTTCGTGAAGATATACCATCAAATAAACCTGAAATCATTGAAACGATTTTAGGGCATGCACCAAAACGAGAAGGAGGTTTCTTCGTTGTTCCTAAAATAATCGAATAGGAATCAACATGACTCAAACATTAGAACGTCCACAAACAATGGACATAAATATGCTTTTAAAAAATATCGTAGCTCATGGTGCATCTGATTTGCACCTTGTTAGCCGTAGTGAACCACAAATACGTATAGATGGAAAACTTGTACCTCTCAATCTCCCCAGACTTAATGGAAAAGATATCGAAGAGATGTGTTATGCACTCATCACAGATAAACAAAAAATGTATCTTGAAGAAAATAAAGAAGTTGATTTTGCTATAGAAATTCCAAATGTAGGAAGATTCAGGGGAAATTACTATTACACTATCGGTACAGAACTTGCAGCTGCATTTAGGATTATTCCTACAGAGATTCCTTCACTTGATGATCTTAAATCACCTGCTGTTTTCAAAGAGATTATCAAACGTGAAAAAGGCTTGATCTTAGTTACTGGACCTACTGGTAGTGGTAAATCAACAACACTTTCTGCCCTTTTGAATGAAATAAATCTCACTGAACATAAACATATCATTACAGTAGAAGATCCTGTAGAATTTATTCACCAAAATAAAAAATCACTCTTTTCACATCGTAATGTAGGTGAAGATACCAAAAGTTTCTCAAGTGCACTAAAATATGCAATGCGTGAAGATCCAGATATCATTCTAATCGGTGAGATGAGAGATAAAGAGACAATAGAAGCAGCTCTCACAGCAGCAGAAACAGGTCACCTTGTTTTTGGAACACTTCATACCAATTCAGCTGTTCAGACTATAAATAGAATTGTTGATACATTTCAAGGATCAGAACAACTTCAAATCAGAAATATGCTTTCTGTTTCATTGGCTGCTGTTATTTCACAAATGCTTTTACCAAAAAAGAGTAAAGGGCGTGTTGCTGCACAAGAGATCATGATCAACAATCATGCTATAGCTAACTTGATTCGTGAAAATAAAATTCATCAACTATATTCGCAAATGCAACTCAATCAAACACAAACTGGTATGCAGACACAAACACAGGCATTGACAAAACTGGTAAAAGAAAATGTAGTAGATGCAAATGATGCATTACGTATATCAACACAACCAGATGAACTAAAGGGTAAGATAAACTCTATGCTTTAATAATTATAAATATATAAAAATAGTTTAGTAATTTTACCGCTGTAAGATTTACTATCACTATTTTTTTTGTTATAATCAACTTTTATTTAAATAAAACTACAAAGCAATTTGCTGATTTAAAATTTTTGTAGTATAAAAAGGTATAAATTTTATGGAAAATGTCTCTCTTTTAGATTTGGTCTCTATCGCACTTATTCTCTTTCTAGGTATTAAAGGGATTTTTCGAGGATTTATCAAGGAAGTTTTTGGACTTGTTGGTATTATAGGTGGTATTTATATAGCATCAAGATATGCTCAGGCTGCAGGAACATTTGTAGATAATAATTTTTTAGATTTACAAAATAAAGGCTCTGTTTATCTGATAGGTTTTATTGCTGTATTGATAGCATTTTGGTTATTTGCAGTGATGATTGGTTTTTTACTTGGAAAGTTAGTCCAGTCAAGTGGCTTAGGTATTGTAGATAGAATTCTTGGTTTTTTTGTTGGTGGAGCGAAAGTTTTTCTTATCTTTTCTGTTATCGTTTATGTCTTTTCAAATATCGGTGTATTTAAAGCAAGTGTCAATAATCTTTTTGCTGGTTCAAAAATGTATCCTATCTTTCAGGAAGTCGGTGCTAAAATCGTCAAAATTGATCCTTCGCAGATCAATGTTAAAGATAATATAAACGTCAGTGATGGCGATTCTCAAACACAAGAGTAGTATAAAACATGAAAGATATAGAGTCACTTACATACGATGAGCTGTTAGAAACATTTAAAACTATTTTAAAAACAAATGGTCTTAAATTTACAGCACAAAGAGAAGCAATTCTTAAAACATTGTATGAAAACCCTGATCATTTCACACCAGAAAACTTATATTTACTCGTAAAAGAGAAATATCCAAACTTAAATACTGGTATAACTACTGTATATCGCACACTCAACCTATTAGAAGAAAACAAACTTGCAACATCACTCTCCTTTGGAAGTCAAGGGAAAAAGTTTGAACTAGGTAACAAACCACATCATGATCATCTGATATGTGAATCCTGTGGCAAAATCATAGAATTTGAAGATGAGCAAATTGAGATATTGCAAGATAAAATTGCAAAACGTCATGATTTTAAATTAACAGACCATCTTATGCAACTTTATGGTCTATGCAAAAATTGTCAAAATAAAAATTAAACAAATCAAAAGAGAGGAATCCATTGATATTTGAAAATCAATATGAACAACAGCGAATTGAAAAAGCACAACAATTAAAAGAGTTAGGTCACAGTCCATATCCCCACAACATAACAAAAGAGACTTCAACGACACAGTTTCAAAAAGAGTATGCATATGTCAAAGATAGTGAAGAAAAAAGGGATGAAAGTAAAGTTACAAAAGTAAGCGGTCGTATCAAGTTTTTAAGACTTATGGGAAAAGCTGCATTTGCAAAGATAGAAGATGAAAAGGGATTACTTCAAATCTATGTTGCAAGAGATAATTTACCAGAAGGTTTTTATAATAGTGTTTTTAAAAAGCTTATAGAAGTTGGTGATATCATTACAGTGGAAGGATTTCCATTTGTAACTAAAACAGGTGAATTATCACTTCATGTTACAAATCTTGAACTTGCGACAAAATCTATCAAACCACTTCCTGAAAAATTTCACGGACTTACAGATAAGGAACTTAGATATAGACAAAGATATCTTGACATGATCATGAATCCTGATGTAAAAGATATCTTTCAGACAAGAAGTAAAATTGTAAGCATAACTAGAAGGTTTTTTGAAGAAAAAGGCTTTTTAGAAGTAGAAACACCGATGATGCACCCAATAGCAGGTGGAGCAAATGCAAAACCTTTCATCACACATCATAATGCACTTGATATAGAAAGATATCTAAGAATTGCACCTGAACTTTACCTAAAGAGATTAGTTGTTGGTGGATTTGAAGCAGTATTTGAGATAAATAGAAACTTTAGAAATGAAGGCATGGATCAAACACATAATCCAGAATTTACAATGCTTGAATTTTACTGGGCTTATCACAATTATGAAGATTTGATGAAACTCACAGAAGATCTTTTTGAGAGACTTTTAACAGAACTTGATCTTCCAACAAAGATGCCTTATGGAGATATGGAGATAGATTATACAACACCTTTTGCAAAGATCAAATGGGAAGATGCATTAGTTGATATTGCGGGTGTAAAAAGAGAAAACCTTAGAGATAAAGAAGCTTTGCTTGACTTTCTGAAAAGTCATGAAATTGAAGTAGATGAAAATTTATCTGTTGCAAAACTACAAGAAGAGATATTTGACGAATTTATAGAAAGCAAACTAATAAATCCAACATTTTTGACACATTATCCAATAGATATCAGTCCATTGGCTAGAAGAAATGATGAAGATCCACAGATTGCGGATAGATTTGAATTTTTTGTTGCTGGACAAGAGATATCAAATGGTTTTAACGAATTAAACGATCCACTTGACCAATATGAGAGATTTCAAAATCAGATGAAAAACAAAGCAAGTGGTGATGATGAAGCTCATGAAATGGATGAAGATTATATTCATGCATTAGGATATGGATTGCCTCCTACAGCAGGTGAAGGTATCGGTATAGACAGACTTACAATGCTTTTGACAAACCAACACTCAATAAGAGATGTCATACTATTTCCAGCGATGAAACCAATCAAAAAAGAAAATACTAATAATGAGGATGGGGAATGAATTTTTTAGAAAAAGAAGATCCAAAAGTTTATGAAATTTTACAAAATGAGCTACAAAGACAAACAGACCACTTAGAGATGATCGCTAGTGAAAACTTTACAAGCCCAGCAGTCATGGAAGCTATGGGAAGCATCTTTACAAACAAATATGCAGAGGGTTATCCATACAAAAGATATTATGGAGGATGTGAGTTTGCAGATCAAGTTGAACAGTTAGCAATCGACAGGGCTTGTGAACTGTTTGGATGTAAATTTGCAAATGTCCAGCCACACTCAGGAAGCCAGGCAAACCAGGGAGTCTATCAAGCACTATTAAAACCTTATGACAAGATACTCGGAATGGATTTAAGTCATGGCGGACACTTAACTCACGGTAGTAAAGTTAGTAGCTCTGGTAAGACATATTCAAGCTTTTTTTATGGTGTAGAGTTAGATGGTCGCATCAACTACGATAGAGTAATGGATATAGCCAAGATAGTTCAGCCAAAACTGATAGTTTGTGGTGCAAGTGCTTATCCTAGAGAGATTGATTTTGCAAAATTTAGAGAGATAGCTGACGCGGTTGGAGCATTGCTTTTTGCTGATATTGCACATATCGCAGGATTAGTAGCAGCAGGAGAACACCCTAGCCCATTTCCTCATTGTGATGTTGTGACAACTACTACACATAAAACACTTCGAGGTCCAAGAGGTGGAATGATCATGACAAATGATGAAGATATCGCTAAGAAAGTAAACTCTGCAATCTTTCCTGGAATTCAAGGTGGTCCATTAGTTCATGTTGTTGCAGGTAAAGCTGTAGGATTTGGTGAAAACTTAAAACCACAGTGGAAAGAGTATGCCAAAGATGTCAAAGCAAATGCAAAAGTATTAGCAGATGTACTTATGCAAAGAGGTTATGATGTAGTAAGTGGTGGAACAGATAATCATCTGGTTCTTGTATCATTTTTAGATAAAGATTTTAGTGGAAAAGATGCAGATGCAGCACTAGGTGATGCGGGAATTACAGTAAATAAAAACACAGTCCCAGGAGAGAAAAGAAGTCCTTTTGTTACAAGTGGTATCCGTATAGGTTCACCTGCTTTAACCGCAAGAGGTATGAAAGTCAAAGAATTTGAACTTATAGCAGGTAAAATTGCGGATGTTTTGGATAATATAACAGATAAAGAACTTCATGCAAAAATCAAAGATGAGATGAAAGATTTAGCAAGAAATTTTATCATATATGATAGAGCAATTTATTAGAATAGGAATACTATGTACAATGTAGATGTTTCGCTTATTAAAATGATCACAAAGCATTATTGGATCAAAAGAGATAAGATTATCAATAAAATCAATTATAAAGGTAGACTTTTTTTTGATAAATATGAACGTATTGATAAAATGATGACACGATCAATTATGAACGAATATGATGCTGGAAAAAGTATCATCGCACACTCTCTTATAAATGATCGTGACAAAGTAGAAAATATTGTTTTTGATTACAATGGAAGAAACAGAGAAAAGTTCTGGCATCGATTGCAACTTTTATTGAGAGAAGAAGGATATCTTAACTTTACAGCTTATGAAAGTAAAACACCTGGACATCTACACGTATATGTACATAAAGGACACACTACTTTTAGTGAAGGATGTCAAATCGCAAAAACACTTTCAGCAAAACTTGCACTAAAGTTGCCAAGAGAATGGAAAATGTTTCCAAACGCTGATATTCCAAAAGAATTTAATATACTAAATTTGCCTAAAAAGGTCTATGCTAAAGAGCGTGGTTCTTCTTGGGCTAAACATATGTAAAATAAAGTTAAAAGAGGAGAAAACATATGGAAGACAAACTCAAGGTAAAACAATCAAAATCAAATGATTTAAGCGACATTGTATTAGAAAAAAAGCAAAGTGGTCCACAAAGAACAAAAAAGTTGCTCTTGTTGGCAGCATCCCTTATCTTAATATTTCTAATAGCTCTTGTACTCATGAAGCTATTTAGCGGTTCAAATAACCAAAGTGACAACTCTTTGGCTCAAGTAAGTCAAGATATAACACAAAAAGCAGATAATTCTATAGATAATATTAGTAAAAAAGTTGAAGATACAAATGAACTTTTTAAACAAGAACCTATTGTTGATGAATCTTCTGAAACAGATTTAAAATTTGAAGAGATGGTACGTAAACTTAAAGCACAAGATGCGGCACAAGAGACAGATGATATTGTACAAAATAGTATTGACAACAGTGTAGAGAAGATTAAAAAACAAAAAGATGAAGTTAAACACAAAGTTGATGACTTAACTGCTTCAATTGCAAAAGCAAAAAAAGAAACAGTCAAAAAAACAGAGATTGTAAAAGAAAAAGTCAAAACTATTGCACCTAAAATTTCTATAGAGAGTGCAAAGACAAAAATCTCTAAAATTAAACCAGCAAAAAAAGAGGTGATCATCTCATCTGTGATAGAAAAACACCCAGCAATGACAAAACTTTCTGTATTGAGTGGTTATTTTGTTCAAGTTGGAGCAACTGCAAATAGCTTTCCTGATAAAAGATTTCTTCAAAAAATCAAAAATGCAGGCTATGACTATGTAGTTCATACAATGTTCATAAAAGGTAGAAAAATTAAAAAAGTACTAATTGGGCCTTATAGTACAAAATCAAAAGCACAGGCAAAATTGCCATCAATTAGAAACACAATAAATCCAAGTGCATATATTTTTAGGATTAAATAGGTGTATGCAAAACAAGTTTTATTTGATCAGCTAACTCCTATTGGTGTTTATAAAAAACTTAAAGAGAGATTTTCTGACGAAATCTCTTTGCTTTTTGAAAGTGCTATTAACTCAGAAAAGGGAAATTATAGTTTTATCTTTATAGGTGCAACACAAAGAGTAACCTATAAAGATGGGCAAACTACCATTTTAAACGAAGATGGTACAAGTGTAACACAGCAAAACAATCCTTTTGAGTATTTAAAATCATACTACAAAGATATCAAAACTGAAAAATATTTAGAGCTTTCACGCAAATTAAATGTAGGTTTTACGGATGGATTTGTAGGCTTTATAGGATATGATAGTGTAAAGATATTTGAACCTGTACTTAAACCATATATGGATCATTTAGAAGATGAGCTACATACCCCTGATCTTGATCTAATCAGACCAAAACTTACAATCGCCTTTTCTCATAAAACAAACATTCTTACCCTCTTAACACCACATGAAGAGCTGGGAAAAGAGCTAAGTGAGTTAATCAACTACCTCAAAGAACCATATACTTATATTGATATCAAAACTACATCAATTGATCCCCAAAAAGGAAATTTTGCTTTTTCAAAAGAACAATTTTTTGATATGGTTCACAAGTCAAAAGAGATGATAAAAAGCGGTGATGTTTTTCAAATCCTGATGTCAAATCGATTTACACAATATGCCAAAATAGATCCACTAAGTTTTTACAGAGTTTTGCGTAGTCAAAATCCATCACCTTATATGTTTTTATTAGAATTTGAAGACTTTACGATAGCAGGAAGTTCTCCTGAAGTGATGGTGGGACTTCATGATAATCATATCCTTCTAAGACCTATTGCCGGAACTAGACGCAGAGGCAAAACACCTCAAAGAGATTTAGAATTGGCAAAAGAGATGCTCGAAGATGAAAAAGAGTGTGCAGAGCATTTAATGCTTGTAGACCTAGGACGAAATGATGTAGGACGTGTTGCCAAAAGTGGTAGTGTAAAAGTAACTGAGATGATGCGAGTTGAACGTTATTCTCATGTGATGCACATGGTTAGCGATATAGATGCCCTGCTCGATGACAAATATGATATGTTTGATCTTTTTGCTGCAACATTCACAGCAGGGACAATGACAGGTGCACCGAAGATAAGAGCTATGGAATTAATAGCTGAATATGAAAATTTAAAACGAGGATTTTACAGCGGTGCTGTAGGGTATTTTGGATTTGATGGTAACATGGATAGTGCTATTGCTATAAGAACAGCATACCTTGATGATGAAAAGATTGTATTTCAAGCTGGTGCAGGAATCGTTGCTGATAGTCAAGAAGAGTTAGAATATCTTGAAGTTCACAATAAACTTGCTGCTAATCTTAGTTCACTTGAGAAATTGAATGCAACAAAAAAATAAGCTTTTTGCCATATTTGGCAATCCAGTCACACATTCTCTTTCACCACTGATGCACAACTATGCTTTAGAGGGATTAGGTATAAATGGATGCTACACGCGTTATCAGTTAATAGATCCAAAAGCATTAAAAGAAAAATTTTTACAATTAAATCTCGACGCTATAAATATCACAGTACCACACAAAGAAGCGGCATATCAAGCATGTGATGAGATTAGAGGTATTGCAAAAGAGATTGGTGCCATAAATACAATTGTCAAAGAAAATGATAAACTTATCGGTTACAATACTGATGCACCAGGGTTTTTCAAATGTGCTACTTCGCTTGGAAAGATTGAAAATATTTTGATTTTAGGTGCAGGTGGCACGGCTAAAGCTCTTGCTGCTATTTTTAGAGATAAAAAAATTTCTGTTACGATATTAAATAGATCTGCCAGTAGATTAAAGTATTTTAAACAAAAAAACTATTCATGTTATACTTGGGAAGATTTTGAAACTAATACATTTGATCTTGTTGTAAATACCACTTCAGCAGGATTACAAGATGAGTATCTGCCTGTAGATGAAAAACTATTAAATGATATTCTAAATCATGCAAAATATGCAATTGATGTGATATATAATAAAAATACGCCTTTTTTACAAATGGCAAAAGAACATGATCTACCAGTTAAAGATGGCTCGGATATGTTATTGTTTCAAGGTGTTTACGCATTTGAACTTTTTTTTAATAAACGATACAAAGAAGAGGAAATTTTGCCATTCATGCAAAAAGCATTTACATGAATGACTTATGAGTAACTATTTTTAAGAGCTACCTTTCGACTCCATTTACTCGGAATCGGAAGGCTTTGCCTCCGCTTTTCGGGACTAAAGTCTCCATTTCCAACTATAAAATCCTTAAATTTAACGATATTGAGAAATATCGATATCTGTTTTTAGAACTTTTGCAGGTACACCACCTACTATAGTATTATCAGGTACATCTCTTATCACAACAGCATTAGCACCTACTATACAATTGTTTCCTATTTTGACAGGTCCAATCACTTTAGCACCAGGAGCTATTTCACAATTATCCCCAATAACAGGAACTTCATATTTTTTTGAAGTACCTCCGATAACAACACCAGATCCAATCAATACATTTTTACCAATAACTGCACGATCATGAATAACAGTACCCATACCACCATAACCAATCGCCGTTCCTTTACCAAGCTTAGCTCCTAAAGAGATTTGGCAGCCAAAAAGCAATCTTACAAATATGATATTTATCAATTTTGGTAAAATTGGGATTTTCAGATTATGCAAGAAAAGTGCAAAGTTATATATATAAACAACTATTTTACTCAAGATTTATCCTTTTTAATATAATGTAATACAAATCGACACAAATATGGTTCTATTTAGAGACTTTACCGATTTTACTTTCAACCGATGCAATTTTGGCTTTTAGGCGATTAGTTTTACCCTGACGTATATCAAACTTCAAGGAAGAATAAATACGAGAGCAATCTTTTTCTAAAACCAAATAAGACTTTTTGATAATTTCCAATGCTTCATCCATCGTATTTGTCTCTACTATTGTACCCATTGGTGTCAACTGATAAGCCACCCCACTCTCATCGATCATTTTAATTATCTTTGAGACATACACACTTACACTCTCACCCTTATCTGTAGGGAACATGCTAAACTCTAACAATATTGACATATTACCATCCTATCACAAGAAACAATGAAGATAAAAAATAATCCATAACAAATACAGTAACAGAACCTAAAACAACCGCACTAGTTGTAGCTTCACCAACACC
>JALSQA010000114.1 GCA_026985685.1 Campylobacterales bacterium
ACACCAGCTAAAGAACCTGCTATTTTGGAATTGTTTTTTGCATACGCGGCAGCGATACCTGAAACAATTGCCACAATCAAGTCCAAAAGTGTAGGATGAAGCCGTCCTGAAATCTCAGAAGTCATTGACTCAAACGGAAGCACCAAGGCGGTAAGAGCAGCCAGTACCAGTACCAAAACTACCCCAAGCCCCACACTTTTAAGTCCATGCCAAAACAGATCCATATCAAAACGCAAAAGCCCCATAGAAAAAGCAACAATAGGCTGCATCAAAGGTGCTAATAACATAGCACCGATGATAACAGAAGAGGAGTTTAAAAACAGACCAACAGTTGCTAAAATAGTACTAAGTATCATCAATGTAATAAAAGTACTACTCGCCCTGGCTTCTTGTCTAAGATTGACAAATAACTCCTGGTATTGTCGAGTCGGGGCATGAGTGAAAAATGGAATATGCTTTTGCACAACCTCATCAACTTCATCATCAAGCGGTAAATTGTCAAGCTTAACAACCTCTTTTTCATCACTTTGACGATAAGCCTCTTTTTCCCAAAAAGTTTTACTTGCACAAAGTGTAACTGCTTTTTTATGCACTTCAAAAGTAACAGGTGTTTTACTCTGGATTTTCCCATCAATCTGCACATCTAAAACAGTATCACTCTCAATGCGAATTTTTTCACTCATGACAATACCAACAGCTTTTGGTAATGTTTTATTACGTTTAAATATAGCTTTGTAAAGATAGTTTAAATATGAAAGAACAGATGAAGGAGAAATAAGCAAAGCAAGTATTTTGCCATTGCTCACAGAGATATAATTTTCTACTAAATTGGATGCACAAGTGTGGCTATCGTGTTCAAAGATAACAACCCCACTCACTGCTGTACGTATCTCTTTGCCTTTTTGCGTCGTGATATGAATAATATTTCTTTTAAGCGTATATATCTTTTTCATCGCACGAAAGAGTGCCTTTAGTCTTCCTGCTTTATCTTCTTCAAGATAAGATTGACTATTTATCCCATGAGGAGGTGCATCAGCAACCAATGCTCCCCATAAAACAATCTCATCATTTGCATAGAGTAAATCTATCTTTTTACACTCTCCCTCACAAGCCAACTCCAGAGCTTTCTTTGGATCTTTGGGGATTTCAAATGTCTCTCTTAAGTATCTCTGCTCATTTTTTGCAACTAAAGCAATACTAAAACCATAAATAAAAGATTGCTCCATGACCATTTTAATCTGCTCTGATTCACCGTATATGATAACACGATCATCAGCAGTAGCCTCTTTTTGTGCTAAAAAATCATCTAACATTATAAAATCTAAATCTTTACCAAGTGGCATATTTTTAAATTCTGAAATAGCCTCTTGATCTTCACATCCATAAACAAAATATTTTTTTCCCATAGATTTATCTACCTTTATGGTTTATAGTTTTCCAAGTTTCAAAAAAGGATCTTCATCTGTATAAATTTTCACAAAACGTATACCCAGTTTTGTCAAACTCTTTTCTAACTTTTTATCATGATCTTTATATCTTTTAGTATAAGCCTGTGCTGTTTTTTTGTCAAAAAATATTTCAAGCTCTTCACCGCTTTCAGGATCAACAAATAATTTTTCACCTAGATAAGTAGCTTCTTCTTCAAAACGATCTCTAATAATGACAACAATTATTTCATGCTTTACAGAGAGTTTTTTTAGATCATACATCTGTAAAAAATCTCCTGCCAAAAACAAAAGGGATTTTTTAAGTAACAATTTGTCTAAAGTTTTTACACACTTATCAGAATCTATTTTTTGATATAAAAGATCTTTTTTTGAGATTTTTTTAACAAAATGTTCAACACTATATACATTTTTAGATGATGGTGTTCCAAAGTATTCTTTTTCACTCCAGAAAATGCCTTGAAATTGATTTTTACTATGTATTGTTGAATATCCTAAAACACTAACCACTTCTAAGAGTTTTTCATACTTTTTAACATCCATACCAAAAAGCAAAGAACCACTTAAAATCACACCAACACAAACATGAATCTCTTTATCTTCATAAAAAGTTTTACGCTGAATCTCACCACCTTTTGCCAGAGAATTCCAGTAAATTCTCCTTGCATCCATACCTTCACTATAAGGCATCAATTCAGCAAAATCAAATCCCTCTCCTTTATGAGATGAAAGAATATGACCACTACTTTTAAGAAAAATTCTTCTTTTGATACGGTAAAGTAACTTCAGTACAAAGTTATCAGACATGATCTCTCCACCACCATTTTGCAAATAATAAACCAGCTATAAATAAAACTATTGAAATCAAATAAAAAAACAGTTCATCCAAATTGACTGCTGTTACAGGATATGAGTTAATCGGATCCAAAATGGTGAGATTTTCATCTGCATAAAGATGTACTACTGCAAGATACAAAAATAAAGAGACTTTACCAAGGTTTTTTTTCATTGATGTATCCTTTATTGATCAATTCATATGCTTTATATCCCAATGGACGGCTAATCTTTTTCTTCCCTGATTTATCAGGTCTGTTTTGATGAGATTTTTTACTCTGTTTTTTCTTCTTTTTTGCCTGTGTTTTATGAGTCTGATCACTTTTCTTAAAAGCAGGAGGCTTTCTCTCCTTTTTGTTATGTTTATCTTTAATCAAAGAGAGATTATAACGAATATCTTCATCATCTTGCAAAAGTAAGGCTTTTTTATATACTCTTCTTGCTTGATTATATTTAAAAAGTCGAACATAAGCATTGCCCATCAAAAACAAAATCTGCTTTTTCAAGTGCAAATCTTTACTTTGTAAACTCTCCAAAATCCCTAAAGAACCATAATAATCACCACCATCGTACAATAAAAGTGCTTCATCAAAACGGCTTTGCAAAGTAACATGAGAGATCGATTTTAAAGATTTCACACCCTCTTTATAATCTTTTTGAACAAAAGAATCCTGTGCTTTGTGAATATAAAACCAATCTAATACACCAGCATCTGCCTGAGAAAAAGATAATCCCAAAAATAAAATCAATCTTTTTGGCAATCTTAAAAATACAGCCAACATTAATAAAATTGCAATAAAAAGAGGAAATGGAAAAAGTTGTGTATAAGATTTATGCTTAATACTAAAACTCTCATAAAGATTTGTTTGATGCAAAGCTTTTATGATAGCATCAGCCATGATCTCATTTTTTGTATATTCTATATAAACACCACCTGTTTTTTTTGCCAAAATTTCTAAAATTGGATTTAACCGGCTAATAACCAAATCACCATTTTTATCTTTTAATTCTTTACCATACTGATCTTTTAGCAATGCACCTTTTTTACTTGCCATACCAACCACAATGATACGAATACCTGACTTTTGCACAACATCTGACAAATCTTTTGAATAAGATTCATCACCACCATCTGTAATAAGAATCAAATTTTTTACATGATGTTTACTTTTGGAAAGATGACTTAAAAGTTTTTTGATACTTGTTCCGCGGGTAAGGATATTATCTACTTCTATTGCATCTAGTGCATTTTTCAAAAGATGATGATCTGTTGTAGATGGTGAGAGGATCAGAGGCTGTGTTGTAAAACCATAAAGAGCAAATCTATCTTCTACATCACTATCAAATAGTGACTTTAAAAGCAAAAAAGCACTTTGCAGGCGTGAAGGTTTAATATCATCCGCACGCATCGAATAAGAGAGATCAACTCCTATAACGGCCTCACTTCCCATCGCTTTTTGCTCATGTGTTTTTTTGGGAAGCACAGGTTGGCTTAAAGCTACTATCATCAAAAAAGCACTCAAAAGCAAAAGATAATAACGTTTTTGATCAGCTATCATTTGGGAATCTTTTTTAATATTTTTGATTTGTAAAT
>JALSQA010000115.1 GCA_026985685.1 Campylobacterales bacterium
TGTCAGATATTTAAGTGACTTTTGCTCTAAATGCATCTGCTTTTTCATTTGATTGATGATCTTTTGAGATTCATATAGTTTTGTATAATAGTAATGCACTCTCTTTTGTAACAGAGCCTTATAACTTTTCTCTCTTAGTTTAAATGTTTGTAACTTGATAGAAGAGAGTTCATCAGAGGGATGATGAAGTTCGATAGGAACACTTACATGAAATCCTGCCAAAGTATCATCTCTTGGGATTGATGTATATCGTTTTTGATCTACAAAGATATCTGCTTTGATTCTATCTTTCCATGAAGGCAATGTATCGATTTGATTCATACGCTCTTTTTGCACTTTTAAGCTCACATCATGTTTCAAAGCACTTTGGGCAAGGGCATTTTCATCTGTTAAATGTATATCTTCAATCTTTTGTATAAAATCTTTATAACGAATATCAAATACTTTTTTGGGTGTAAATCTCAGATAATTAAGTGCTTGTTTAGCTTTTTGATAAAGTATTTCTGTATTTTCATAACGATTTAGAGTAATCAGTCCAGCATCAAGACTCTTTTTTTCATTTTTAAGTAAATTGTGTAAAATAGTTTGTTTTTTATGATTATATTTAAAAGCGATATATTTTTTGATCTCATCTATCTCAAAAAGTGCTATCTGAGCATAGTCTGACTGAGTCTGTTTTATGATATTGTCAAAATCTATACCATTTTGTAATCTTTTTTGTAAAGCATCTTTTTTATAGCCATAGTATCCATTGTCAAATATATTCCAAACCAATTTAGCATCATACCCTACATTTCCCCTGTCAGCCACACCAGTCACTGCGGTTTGAAGCTCCAATCCACTAAAAGAGAGTGATTTTTGATACTCTTGCAGATAAGCATCTTTGATTTTTTTCAGTTGTTCTAAATTATTTGAACTACTGCCTTGCATGATTTGAACAAATTGACTGTTTTCTCCAAAGAAGAGATCTTCTAATGCTTCATGATGATATAACTGAGTAAAACTTTTATGAGCTGGATTTTTCTTTGGTTTGAAAAGTTTTGTTTTTTTGGAAGGTAGGATACGATAATAAGAAAGATTAGCTTTTTTTGCTTTTTTTACTGCTATATTTAATCTATAAAGATTAGGTTGATCACAGCGTACAAATAGATACTTTTTGCCATCTTTGTCTGCTTTTTTCTTTTGACACTCTAAACCTGCCTGTTTTGCTTTGATGAGTAACTGATCTGCTTCTTTGTGATTCTTTGTACTGAATGCTCCTAATTGCAAACTATAAGTATCATTTGCAAAGACTGGAGAGATTACAAATGATAGACTTATAGCCGCAATTACTCTTTTCATTCTAGTTTTCTACTCCCTTTTTCATACTTAAAAGTTTTATAATTTACACTATTTTGACCATCAGGCGGTGCCCATCTTGCATTTTTAGGGCAGTGTGTGACCGGTTTCCATTTGTGTTTTTTTGGTACATCAAAATAGATATGATCTATTTGATTGTCATGGGCATAACCACCGTGTAGATTTATATCTACACCTAAAACCAAATCATATAAATGATTTCCGCTTGAACTCCACTGTAATGTCACATGACGTATGTTTTTGATCATGGAGTTTCGTAAAACACTATAAAAAGTACGCCCTATTCGTACATATCCATTACCTTTTTTACCTTTATTCCAACTGCCATTTACATACAGGTTTTCTAAAAGTAAAGCATAACTATAATCACAAATGACACTATGACTACCAGAATTCAGCAACCAAACTCCATCTACATGACATTTTGCTGCATATTCAAAAGAAATAGCATCAACCATCACATCAGGAAAACGATTAGTATAGTCAAAGCGATATTTTTTTATATCGTCATTGTTTGCAATTTGTTTAATAGAAAAATCCCTCAAAGTGATATTTTCTACCATTTTAAGAGCTATCACTTCACTATTTGGAGGTTGAAATTCTGTCAGAATTGGTTTTTTTGTATAAATTTTATGTCGATTCAAATCTTTATCTAACACTTCTACAATCTCCTGACGAAGATATGGATATTTTTTGTGCCATTTTTTACTGCCAAGTTCTTTTAAAAAACTCGAATCATTTGACTGACGTATCAATAGATAAGGAGATATCTCCTTTTTAGTAAGCATTACAAAAGAGGATTGATTTTTATAGATGGGTTGCTGAATGTAACCTAAACGTTTTAGCCTCTCTCCCTGTACTTTTATCACGGCTTTGTCTGATGACCTTAGGTAAGATATAAGTTTTGTTTTTTGTGGAGATACTCCCTTTAATGTGATATTACTCTTGTTTATAATGATCGAGTGATAAAGTGGTATCTCACCTTGTGGCAGTAATAAAATCAACTCTTTATCTCCTTTGTACGATGAGATAATCTTATTGATGATTTGAGTGTTATTTTTATTTGTACTGCTTACACCTTTTTTGCCAAGATCTATCACTTTTGGTTGATTTATATCAGTTGTGTTTATAACTGTAGAGGCATCTAGTGGTGTACTTATACCTGGTGCCTGTATTGAAGGTAAATCAATTTGAACGAAATTTGGCAATGATAGTATATTGTGAGATAACAACAATACCAAAACAAAAAGAGTCATACTCGTTGCCATCATGATCTTTGGCAATAAAGATACAAGTGGACTTTTAATGTGATCTTTATTATGATCCATCTTCTGTTCATCACCATTTTTTGACCATTTTTGATCAGATAGATTGTAAAATGCTTTGATTTTGATCAATGCCCCTATCCATTGGGTATAGACGATCAAAATAGGCATCCTCCATGAAACTTTATGTCCACCTAACGCGATCACAAAAAGTTGGAACAGCCGTACTAAGATAACCCAGGCAATAAAAAATAAAATATAATAAAATGAGATAGACAATGAGAGTAAAATCGCACTGCTGACACCAACCAAAGATGTCCACATGATCAACCTCTGATCCAAGATAGCATACCAGATATACAATCCCATACGCCATGGTCCTAGCTTTAAAGCCCTTGTATTGTTACGTAATGTATTACCAAACCAACGGTACGGCAAACTTCGGCTAAGTTCTAAAAACTTACCATCTCTACTCTCTAAAGAGATACATAACAAATCAGGTAAATAGAGCATGTCCCAGCCATGTTTTAAGAGATAAAACCATGTTGTTTTATCATCACCCATCAAAAACCGAAACTTTCCATGAACTGGACTTATCAATATATCATTTTCTACTTGTGATATGAAAGGCTCTTCTACAACAATAGAAGTCCTGTATGCACTAAGTCTTCCTGTGAGTGTCATCACTTTTCGTGAGAGTGAGTGAGATTGAAAAAGAATATGACGCTGCCCAAATTTTAGATTGAACCAATCTTTATACCAGCTATTTTTACTGTTTATATAAGCTACTTCATTGGTTGTTACTGCACCTATTTTTGCATCATTGGCAAAAAATGGAAGTAACTTTTTCAAAAAGCCCTCCTGCATATAACTATCACCATCCATAAAGATAGTTACAGAATTTGGATCATATTCGCTATGGTGGTTATAGTGTCTTGCTATACTTCTGAGGGCATGACCCATAGCGATACGCTTTCCCTGGGATTGATGTTGAAAAATCAATTCTACTTTTTGTTTGAGTGTATGTGCATCGAACATCTTTTGAATTACAGCATCTTCCTCTTTTGTTGCTGTCGCAACAACAATAGTCACATTTGAAGGGATAGTAGATATTTCAGAGAGAATGGAGCGAAATGTTTCAACAGTTACCCAGAAATCTTCTTTATAAGAGGGAATCATGAAGTAAAGTTGTTTGGGATAA
>JALSQA010000116.1 GCA_026985685.1 Campylobacterales bacterium
ATTAGATTAAATTCAGTGAATATTATATCATGTTTTTTAATACTTATATAAATAATTTGATTTCTTTATTTAATATATGTAAATATTCAATTATATTAAGGGGCTTTTGTTTCGATTTCATACAGATCATGGAGATATTCTGTAAAATCTGTTACTTTCATGTATCCTGGTAATTCATCTATTAGTTTTTTATTATCCTCTGAGAGGATATATGTAGTAGGGTAAAATCTTGGATGCAGAAATTCTGGAAGCTCTTTTGATCCTTTTTTTAACTTGATTATATTATACATTTGTTGCAAATTTTTTACTATCTCATTGTTATCAAAAACTTCTCTATCCATTTTATGACACCATGGGCAGTGTTCCATCTCTATATATATAAGTGTAAGTTTACTGTTTTGTGCGTATAGGTTTATTATGCTTATGGATATCATAAATGCTAAAAAGATGATTTTCTTCATAAAGTTTTTCCTTTGAGCTTTTCTTAACTGCGTAATAATAAAGTATTAATCCTAAAAATTATGCTAGAATAAGTTATATATTTTATTATACTATATTTAATTAATGGAGAAATTGTGGAGAATATTTTATTTATTTTTATTACCACTATTTTTATAGCTACAATTCTCAATGTCATTTTGAAAAAATTTGATATACCGACTATTATCGGATATATCTTCTCTGGACTTGCTATTAGCTATATATTTGGAATGCGTAATATCCAAACAGAAGCTTTAAATCATCTAGCTGAATTTGGTATCGTTTTTTTGATGTTTACTATTGGATTAGAGTTTTCAGTTTCACATCTTTTGAAAATGAAAAAAGAGGTTTTTTTATATGGTTTTTTACAAGTATTTGTAACTGGTTTGATCTTTACTTTAATAGGTAAGTATTTTTTTAATTTAGATACTAAGAGTGATATTGTATTAGGGTTTGCACTAGCACTCTCTTCAACTGCTATAGTCTTAAAGATATTAAATGAAAATGCTGAGATTCATAGTGGTTATGGGCGTATTACTTTGGGAATTTTGCTTTTTCAGGATTTGGCTGTTATTCCGATTTTATTGATGATATCTATCTTCACTTCACAGACTGATGATTCGATTAGTTTGTTACTACTTAGGACTTTAGGTAGTGCTGTAATTGTATTTTTGATACTGTTTGTGTTTGGGAAAATGTTTATAGAGCGTTTTTTTAACTGGATTACAACTGCTAATTCTGAAGAGATTTTTTTGATTGCTGTTCTTTTGATTGTAGTTAGTGCTTCTTTTGTGGCGTATACGTTTGGATTTACTTTTTCACTGGGTGCATTTTTAGCGGGTATGACTATCGCAGAGACGAAGTATAAGTATAGGATAGAGTCGGATCTGGTACCATTTCGTGATATCTTACTTGGTATATTTTTTGTAACGATTGGTATGCAGATTGATTTGATGACGATTGTGGATTATTGGTACATGATTTTAGGACTTTTGATTTTGATCATGTCTCTTAAAGCTTTGATACAATTTACTCTGCTTTTACCTTTTGTGCAACTTCGTTCAAATTTTAAGAGTTCACTGGCTCTTTTTCAAATTGGTGAGTTTGCCTTAGCTGTTTTTGCCTTAGCTTATCAAAATCATCTCATCGATAATCACACTGATCAAATTCTTATCATCACGGTAGTAATTTCGATGATTATCACACCATTTGTGCTTAAAAATCTTAAATCATTGGCTGATAAATTATTTAAAGAACCAGATATAGAATTTGTCATGCAATCTAGTGGATTTTCAAATCATATAATAATCATAGGATATGGTCCTATTGGTAAAATGATTGCCAGAAATTTAAAAAAATACGGTATGTGTTATATCATAATAGAGCATGAGATGAATTTGGTTAAAGAGGGGGAAGAGCAGGGCGAAAAAATCTTTTTAGCAAATGCAATGCAACGCCAGACACTTGAAGCTTTAGGGGTGAAGGAGTCTTTAGCAGTAATCGTCGCACTAGACAATGCTTCAAAAATCCGCCAAATTTGTGAAGCGATTATGGGAATTGATAAAAATATAAATACTATTGTTAAAGTCAGAAATGAGAGTCATAAGAAAATTGTTGAAGATTTTGGTATCAAACATATTATCGATGCTAGTGAAGAGATGGCAAATATTATAACAAAGGTAGCACTTACTTGCGAACTAAAACACACATAATATTTGATATGGATGGTACACTGATAGATTCATCCATACTTTTAGCAAATACGATAAATCATGTCAGAAAATGTATAGGGTTAGTGGAGTTAGAAGCAGATAGTATAACAAAAGCTATCAATGATACTACAATAAATCCTGCACAGTTTTTTTATGAAAGTGATCAATTTGAACCAATACATGAAAAACATTTTCAAGAGTATTATCTATCAAATCACCATACACAGACAAAACTTTACAAAGGTATGGATTCATTACTTGAAAAACTTAGTGAATCTCATTCTTTGAGTATCGCTACTAATGCCTATGATGTCTCTACTATGCCATTGCTTGAAGCATTGGATATCAAAAAATATTTTGATATTGTTGTATGTGCAAATCAAGTAAAAATACCAAAACCAAATCCTATGATGCTTGAAAGGATTGTTTCCCATTATAAAGAAGATAAAAGTCAATTTGTCATGATAGGTGATGGAAATAGAGATATAGAAGCTGCTAATAATGCCAAAATTGATTCTTTACTTGTGGACTGGGGATTTAGTGATCATAAAGATGCGATTTGTGATGTGGATGAATTGGGAAAAATATTAGGAGTTTAGATATGTTTTTAAAAGTACTATTTTTAATAAGTATTTGTACAAAGTTTCTGTCTGCAAATGTAAATGTAGAACTTTCAAGTGAAGATATAGCCAATGCCCAAACGATATTGGTCAAATTTAAAGCAGATCAAAATGAACCAAAGATTGATCGAATCTATGCTGCTTATGAAGGTGTGAGGTATCCATTTTATCGAGATAAATTTTCAAAAGGGCGTAGCTTTTATGCTCTTGTGCCTACTAGTTATTACTCTAAAGTAAAGCAGACTAAGATGGTGATAGTTTATATAGAAAATGGTGAAAAATTTTATATAACGTATCCAGTCTCTATACATGAAGGAGATTATAAAAGCGAAAAACTCAAAGTCGCACCTTCTCGTGCAAAGATTAGTCTGAAAAATAAAAGACGAATTGCAAAAGAGCAAAAAGAGGCGATGAAAATTTATCATACTAATACTCAAAAACTATATATAAAACATCCTTTAGCATATCCTATGAAATCTAAAATAACAAGTGCTTTTGGAAATAAACGTCTTTTTAATGGTATGTTGAAAAGTTATCATAGTGGTACAGATTTTCGAGCCAAAAAAGGTACACCCATACGTGCTGTTGGTGCGGGTAGGGTAGTGTTAGTTAAGAAGCGTTTCTTTGCTGGTAATTCAGTCATAATAGATCATGGAGAAGGAATTTATACAGGATATTATCATATGAGTCACTTCAAAGTACACAAAGGACAGTTGGTTCATAAAGGGGAGATACTGGGACTAGCAGGAGCAACAGGAAGAGTTACTGGACCACATCTTCACTTTAGTGTACGTGTCAATGGCGTGCAAGTTGATCCCATACAATTTTTGGAGACATTTAATCTTTTGGTAGAATAAAAGTCTTTATAACCAAGCTGGAGCTTGGTTATGAGATATACTCAAGTATCTAAGTTACTCACTCTAGTACCCAATCTCCAGCTTGGGTACGAAGAAAGTTAAAAGTAAAACATTTCTTTTTTTTATAAAAGTAATGTTAATAAAAGTATGATAAT
>JALSQA010000117.1 GCA_026985685.1 Campylobacterales bacterium
TTGTCCAAATAAAATATATTTTGTTTGATCCAATGGCAATGTTTTAAACGCATTTAAAAAATTTTCTTTATCAGGGAAATAGTTACTATCTTTTTGCAAAAACTCTAAATATTCATCATCAAATACACTAAAACAATCTTCTAATATATCCTGCCATGAGGAGTGAACATTTGAAATCATTTAAGATTTGCTATTTTTAGGATTAACTCAACTTCACCAAGAGGTGTACGTTCTCGTTTGGCAATCTCTTCTGCACTATAACCATTTTTGTAGAGTTCTATGATCGCTTTTTCATTGATAAGTTTACTTGTTGCTGACATTGCACTTAGTTTATTGCTCTCTTCAATTTTACTGATACGTTCATTTAGACTCTCATGAATACGTGTCATCTCATTTTCCATTTGCTTAATCGCACGAATTGCTTTAAGTAAAGGATCACCAAGGTCGTTTAATTTTTTATTAAGACGCTCTTCAATAGCATCCAATTCACCAGCAAAGTTTGGTAACATTTCCAATGAATCAGGCTCTTGTTCAGACTTTTTTTCTAAACTATGTATCTTGCTATTTAGCTCATCTATAGCACGTTCATAAGCACTCAACTGTTTAGTCACACTCTGATCACGCATATAAAAATAGACTATCAAAAGCCCAAGTATAAGTATCAACCCAACAAATGCAAATATCTCAATCATTTACTCTACCTCTTTTTTGTTCACGAATCATGATACGCTCTTTTGCTACAACATAAGCGTTCCAATCTTTTTGATCTTTTTGATGTATCAATACAATCTGTGCGATATAAGGATCTATCGCTTTTAAATAAACTGCCATTTCACGCTTTGGAAAAACAGGCATCTTTATACGTCCATAGTACTCTTTATCTGTACTAAACATCGCTTCTTCTATCTTAATGTGATCAAATCCAATCTCTAATATCTCTGTAGTATTACTAAGAGACAAAAGCTTTTTCTCTTCATTTCTAATGAGATCTGTTAAAACATCTACTTTTTTATGCAATTCTACCAAAAGATTTAACAAAACTTCATCAGTCTCTTGGGTCTCACCTCTGGCTTTAGCGATTTTAAGCCACTGTCCAATAGCATCTTCTTCATACTCAGAGAGAGCATTGTACTCACGGCGAAAATCTTCACTACGAGATGGCTCTATCTCTTCAAAATATATCGTTAAAACAGCAGGTACAAATCGAATATCACTCATGAAACCACCTATAACCTATCCAGGATAACAAATACTAAGAACATTATACCAAGATAACCATTAAGGGTAAAAAATGCTTTATCAATTTTAGAAAAATCTTTGTTTACAATACGATGTTCAAGATATAAAATGATAGCTGAAAAGAACACAGCCACGTAAGTTAGCCATCCACTCGATGATTCAACTGCAAAGAAAACCCAAAACAAAATCGTAAGAGCATGAAATATTTTGGACAAAAAAAGTGTACATTTTGAACCATACTTAGAAGGAATCGAGTGTAAATCTACCTTTTTATCATACTCTATATCTTGTAATGAATACAATAAGTCAAATCCACTTACCCAAAACATCACACCAACACATAACATAACAGACCACATGGTAATCTCTGCTTTTACAGCTATCACTCCGGCTATGGGTGCTAACCCTAAAGATAGTCCTAAAACCAAATGAGCCATAGAAGAGACTCTTTTCATGAGTGAATATCCACCCAAAATGATCAAAATAGGAAACGAAAGCCAAAAAGCTAAAGTATTTATAAAGTAAGCAACAATCACAAAACCAAGAGCATTTGCAATAGTAAAAAACAAAATAGTCTCTTTTTTCAATCTGCCATCTACACTAGGTCTGTTTGCAGTTCTAGGATTGTCTTTGTCGATATCTATGTCTGCATAACGGTTAAACCCCATCGCAAAATTTCGTGCACTCACCGCGGCTAAAATACCTAGTATAAAAAGTCTCCAGCCAAACCATCCATCAGCAGCTACAATCATAGCTATAAAAATAAATGGAAGTGAAAAGATAGAGTGTTTAAACATAACCAATTCATTTAAATCATGTAATATCTTTTGAATTTTATTCAACTACTCTCCTCTTTATTAATTATGCACTCTTATTGGAAATGATGCTTCAGCTCCATATAAAAAACTATTTACATATTATAATAAAAGTATTAAAAATTAACACAAAGTTAACAGATCTTCCCTACAATTTTCTTACAGATTTTAAGGAGGCTAAATCTATGCAAAACAAATTAATACTACTTGCTTTAACATCATCACTATTTGCTCAGTCTGCACAACTTGGAAAAATTGTTGTTGAAGAACAGATTAATACACAAATAGTAAAAGATGTAAGTGGTAAAGAGATCAAATCAGCTGATCTTGCCCAGGCACTAGAAAAAAATATACCATCTATAAATATAATAAGACGTAGCGGTATAGCAAATGATATTTTGTTACGTGGACAAAAACGTGATAACATCAATATCATCATAGATGGTACAAAAGTTTGTGGGGCTTGTGTAAACAGAATGGATCCGCCAACATCTCATGTCCTGACAAACAATATAGATAGCGTTGCTGTGAGTGAGGGTCCTTTTGATGTAGAAAATTTCGGTACATTAAGTGGAATAGTAAATATTAAAACCTTAAAGCCAACAAAAAAGTTAAGCGGTGAAGTGAGTGCAAATGTTGGAAGTTTTGGATATCGAAAATTTGCAGGAAAAATCTCGGGAGGAACAAAAAGAGTTAAAGTTCTAATTAGTGCATCAACAGAAACATCAAATCAATACAAAGATGGAAATGGTGATGATTTTATCGCACAAATATCTAAAAATATTGCAAAAGGTATAGTTCCCAAAATGGCTCAATATCAAGACAAATATAAAAACTTAGATGCATTTACAAAATCAACTTTTATGGGAAAAGTATTTGTAGATATTACAGACAATCAAGAACTTCGTCTAAGTTATACTGCAAATAGAAGTGATGATGTGTTATATCCTTCTTCAAAAATGGATGCACTTTATGATGATTCAGATATCTACAATCTCCAATATAGCATAAAAGATTTAGCAAAATATTCAAAAGAGATTCAACTACAACTCTACCAATCAAAAGTAGATCACCCTATGTCTACAAAGTACAGGATCATGGGATCAAAAGCCTACAAAACACACGCCCTTACCACAAAAATGCAAGGAGCCAAACTCAAAAATAGTTTTGACTTTGCAAATATAGCTTGGATTGTTGGTTTAGATACAAGTAAAAGAAACTGGGATGGACATTTTGAGATAAATGGTAAACCTATCATCAAAAAAGGTATGTTAATAAAATCACTAGATGATGTCGATACAACAAATAAAGCTATCTTTATAAAAGCAAAAAACAGTATAAAAAACATAGATTTTAAATATGGTTTTCGTTATGATGATACTTCCATTCAAACAAAACGAAAAAATGAACCAGACAATGACTATAACTCTATAAGTGCAAATATCTTTACAACATATCATGCCAGTGATACCCTGACATATTTTGGAGGTATTGGAAAATCTAGCCGTGTTCCTGATCCAAGAGAACTTTACCTTATCATGATGGGAAATCATTTTGGAACACCAACTCTTGATCAAACAAAAAATTATGAATTAGATCTAGGTGTAGAAAAGATATTTGAAAATTTCAGTATCAAAACAAAGGTATACTACAGTCTCTTAAAAGATTACATCGCTTATAACGCTAAAAATATTAAAGTAAAAGCAGATGGTACAAAAGGAGCATTTCACTCTTTTGAAAATGTAGACGCAAAAGT
>JALSQA010000118.1 GCA_026985685.1 Campylobacterales bacterium
ACTTAAACAAACTTTTGAAAATATAAATTATATAACTAAATTAGCTATATATTAAGTTAACTTTACTTTGATTTATGTTTCAGACGATAAACACTCATGTTAAAAACTAATTTAATACTTTTTTCTTCAGAAGTTAGTTTTATTGGAAAATTAATTTTTACAACACTTTTTAAATTTTTTAACCCATCAATAAAATTATAAAATCGTATAGGTGTTTTAGCATTAAAATCAGCAGTAAATTTATATATCTCTAATCCATTTTCAGTTTTTTGATTTTTAATATGTGTCAACTTGATATTTTCAAAAAATTTCTTAGAAAAAAGTAAAAATTCGCTTTGATTAAAATCATTAGAAAAAGATTTAATAGCATCAACATTTTCTTTTTTTAGAAATGATAACTTTTTTTCTAACTCTTTTTTTTGCTCTTCAAGAGATAATTTATTTTTTTGCAAAGAGATATATTGTGCTTTTTTTGTTTTATACTCTTTGATACCAGGAATAACAAAGATAAATACAAAAAGCATAACTATTAATAAAAAAGACATGATAAATATAGCAAACTTTAGTGTTTTAGTATTTTCAACGAGAGACATTTTGATCCTTTAAAACATCCATTGTATTGAAAGATTCAAATAAAGTATGCCCTTTCCCATCTTGTGAAAATTTGACAATACTTTTTGTAAAAATGGATTTTAATGGTGGCTCTAAAAGTAGGGTATAAGAATCAATACTATTTGTATAACCACACAAAAGAAGTGATTTTTTCTGCATGACTACTTTAGTTAGAGTTATTTGATCTGGAATAAGATCAAATAAATTTTTCATACTCTGTTTAAGAATTCTGTTAGTCTCTTTTACATCTTTATCCAATGATGCTTGCATTTGAATCAACGAAATATTATCTTTTAAATGATTAACTATATATGTTTTTTTTGCATTATTCTCTTTTAATGAATCTATCATCTTTATATAAAATGAAGATTTATAATAAATAACACCACCAAATACCATCAAGGCTATTGAAACCAATACAATAAAAGCTAACCACATCGTGGTCATGTCATCAAATAGTTTCTTTTTTCTAGGTTTGATAAAACTACGCAAAATACCCCACCTCTTTTTTACTTAAATCAATCAAAACTTTATCTATAGAAGCAGGAATCACTTCTATTTCAACTAGCAATTCATCTTCAAGATATTTTATAATATCAACATTCAATTTTGCCGCATCAAATACAATAACTTTATTTACAAAGTCACTGACATACAAATCACTATCATAAAATTCACGCAATGATGCATCTAAATATTTTACAAAACGTAAATCCTGACCAAAAAGTTTATTTTTTATTTTCACAACTTTTTCTTCATTTTCATCTATTTGAGTTGACTGGGTTTCTAAAATATTTAAAATGTCTTCAGTATCATCAATATCTAAATCAATCTCATCCATCATCTCATCCTCCATCGAATTATTGGAAAATGTATCATTTTCAAACCCACTATCTAATAAATCTTCTTCTTTGGCAATATTTACAAAGGTTCCATAAAGAAATTGCTTACCTCTAAAAATCATAATAGTCATAGAATTCGTATTAGAGAGAAGATAAAGTGTTGTATCGGTTGAGAGTTGAAAATTTTGTATCAATTCATTCAGAACCAAAAAAGGAGAAAAAACAAAATCAAGTCCACTGTGATCAAATATCTTTTCAACCCATTTGATATCAATTAATGAAGCATAAATAGAATAGTCATTATTTATACAAACATGTTTAACACTATCAAAATCAATATGAAATTTGTCATAAACACTCTTTGCACATGAAGGCACAACTCCTTGTCCATGTGTATTTAAAAAAAGTGCTAAATATGTCTGCTCTACTATCTCTTGTAAACTATCTAAATAGTCAATTATTGTATCATTAAGTTTTTCTTTAGATTCTATTTCAAAACTTTTTGCTTCTTCAAATACAATTTCACCATTTTTCAAACGTTGTACTTTAATATCACACGTTGTTTCATAGATAACAATAGCAATAAATTGATAAACTAAACGTTTTTTCAGAGATTTAAGTAGACTCATCTAACTCCCCGCACATTGGGTGTGCTTTTTGATAATATTGCATTTTTACATTGTTGCTCAATTTAGTATAAATCTGTGTTGTTTCTAACGAAGTATGTCCTAAAAGCAAACTAACATCTGTAATCCTAGCCCCTTTTTCGAGCAAATCAGTTGCAAATGAATGGCGTAATTGATGTGGTGTTATTTTTACACCAATTTTTTTAAAAACTTTTTGTAATCTATAGCGAATTTGATTTTCACTCAATCTTTTTCCAGACTTTTCAAAAAGATATTCTACAGGATGTGAAAATTCCAGATATAAATCTAAAATAGTTTTTACACTATCAAGCAATGGTAAACGTCTGATTTTATCACCTTTTCCTTTAATCCTAACCCATCCATTTTTTATAGATTCTATTTTTAAATTTGATACTTCACTAATACGCAATCCCAAAGAATAAACCATCAAAATAAGCATTTTTTCTTCATGTGAGCAGATAGCTAATACTTCAAATATATATTTTGTTGAAACTGGTTTTGGCAACGTTTTTGATACTTTGATTGTTTCATCGTTTTTAAGATAAATACATATACCATTTTCTTTTAGATAGGTTACAAAACGTTTTAAGATACTTATTTTTTTATAAATTGTTTTACGGTTTTTTCCTGCAATATACATTCTATAAGGCATCAAATCTACTTCATAACAATCATCATCAAAAACAATAGAAATATATTTTAAAGCTTCTTTGAGATTTAGTTGATAAGTTTTAATAGTAAGAGAACTATAGTTTAAATTGTTCTCAAGATATGTTAGAAAATTACTCTTTTGATGATTGAAAAAGTTTTTCATAAATAGTTTTAAATTTTTTATAGCGTTTAATGCATTGGGCATAAAGCTCTTTATCTGTCATGACTGTAGGATTAAGTTTATGAAATTTTTCAATCATAACTTCAGTCATCATTTTTATTTTTATTTTATCTCTATCGCTAAAGTCTTGTTTAGCACTTAATTCTTCTATTTTTTGAAGATATTTATCTGAATCTTTTACATAATCAACCAATGAAGCAGATATTTTACTTTGAGCCAAAATAGAAAAAGCCATTTTATTATATGGATCTATATCAAAAGCTTTTTTAGCCAAAATTCTCGCTTCTTTATATTCACCTAGAAAATACTTCATACGTGCTTCCATCGAATATTTATAAGAATCACTAAAACCAAAGAAAAATAACAACATCCCTACACTAAAAAGGACAAGTGAAGTAAAAATAACTTTAAACATATGAGTCTAACTTCTCCTTTATTTTCTCTTTTGCATCAAGCATCGATAAGCCACTTACATAGATAGGCTCACTTGCATAAAAATCAAGACGAGAAAATGGCTTAGGGATAATAAATTTATCCCAACTATTAAGCCTCCAAAATGAAGAAGCTTTATATCGATAAACTACAATAGGTATATCTTTACGTTGTGCCATGATTACAATCCCATCTGCGATAGAGTGAAATGGTCCTCTAGGTCCATCAGGTGTGATAGCAATACCACCACCATCATCAATAAATTTAAAACTTTTTTTTAAAGCTTTGATAGCACCTCTTGTACTACTCCCCCGTATCACAGAAAAACCAAAATAATGTGCTATCTTTGCTATAAATTCACCATCAAAATGATCACTGATCATTACTGACATTTTAGCATCTTTTAGGAACTTTTGGTGTAAAAAAGGATTCATTAGTATTTCAC
>JALSQA010000119.1 GCA_026985685.1 Campylobacterales bacterium
TATGGAGTTTATCATCAACGAATACATAAAAGCACATCCAATGGCGATCAGACATCCACAAAAAGTTGATGATGCGACACGAAAAGCTCTTGAAAAGTTGAGTCAATCTTTTGAAAGTATGGAAGATTTTTTTATCAAAACTCTCTCCGAAGGAGTTGCAACCATCGCTTCTAGTGTTTATCCTAAGCCTTGTGTTGTGCGTATGAGTGATTTTAAAAGTAATGAATATGCTACCTTACTTGGTGGAGATTTTTTTGAACCTAAAGAAGACAATCCTATGATAGGTTTTCGTGGGGCAGCTCGTTATGCACATCCTTCATACGAAGATGGTTTTGCACTAGAATGTGCTGCTATGAAACGTGTTCGTGAAGAGATGGGATTTGAAAATGTGATTTTGATGATTCCATTTTGTCGTCGTGTTCAAGAGGGTAAAAAGGTTTTAGAGACGATGGAAAAATATGGACTAAAACGTGGTGAAAAAGGACTTGAGATTTATGTCATGTGTGAAATTCCTAACAATGTCATCCAAATTGATGAGTTTAGTGAGATTTTTGATGGTTTTAGTATTGGTTCAAATGATTTGACACAATTGACATTAGGTGTTGATAGAGATAGTGAGATTGTCGCATTTGATTATGATGAGAGAGATCCTGGTGTGATGAAGATGATAGAAATGGCTGTTAGCGGTGCTAAACGAAACCATCGCCATAGTGGTATATGTGGACAAGCTCCATCTGATTATCCTGAAGTGGCAAGATATTTGGTAGAGTTGGGTATAGATTCTATGAGTTTAAATCCAGATAGTGTTTTAAAAACATTACAAGATATCGTGGCATTAGAGCAAAAATAGGGCAGGGATTTTAGTCATGCATAGTAGGTCTATTTATCTTTATGCACCACAGAAGAGATCAGGTAGCCGTATCATAGCTATGGGTTTGATGGAAATGCTTAAAACTCAAGTACAAGATGTTGCATATTTTAAACCCATCATTAGTACAGATGTAGAAGAAGATGATGATATAACTTTTTTTAAATCTTATTTTTCTTTAAAACAACCGATACAAAGTGCTTATGGGATGAGTGAATCTAAACTTCATAAGTATATCGTATCAAACTCTATAGAACGTGCTTATGAAGAGATATTGGAGCGTTTTTTAGCACTTGAAAAAGAGTATGATTTTGTACTGTGTCAAGGTGTGGGTGAAAAAACATTTATGAGTGAAGATATTGATTTGGAAATTGCCAAAAATCTGCCTGTTTCACTTATGGCTATTTTGAATGCAAAAGGTTTAGATACAGTAGAAGATATTTTAGATAAAATTTCACTTAGTATGACCAGGCTTAGGAATTATCATGATGATCCTATTGCTATTTTCATCAATCGTGTTGAAGAAGATTTGTTAAAAAACTTACAATCAAAAATCTCTATAAAATTTCCTTATTTTTGTATTCCTGAAGAAAAAGAACTTAATCGTCCGACTATGGCAGAGATAGCTGTAGAAATTGGAGCAAAAATCTTACATCAAAAATCTCAAATCTTAGATCGAAGCGTAGCCCAAAGCAAAGTGGCAGCGATGCAAATTGAACACTATTTAAATTATCTGCAAGAGGGAGATTTGATTATTGTACCTGGTGATAGAGATGATATTACCCTTGCAACATTTCTGGCAAATTTATCAAAAAATTATCCTTTTATAGCAGGATTACTTTTTACTGGAGGGATGCAGCCTTCAAAAAATATTTTCTCTCTTATTGAGGGTGCAGATTTGCCTGTATTGCCTATGCTGGGAATCGATACAGATACCCAAAGTGCAGCATTGATGGTTCAGCAGATAAAACCGAAGATTACACTTGAAGGAAAACGTAAAATATCTTTAGCTATTGGGTTGTTTAATAGTTATGTAGATTTAAATCGTTTGAAAGCTCCTTTGACACTACACGAAGCAAAAGAGATGACACCTGTTCGCTTTAGTTACTTTTTACATGAATCAGCACGTCATTCTCATGCTGATATATTATTGCCAGAGAGTCAGGATGAAAGGGTTCTTCGTGCGGTAGAAATTGTACTCAGACGAGGTATCTGTTGTGTGACACTTTTAGGGGATGAAACTAAAATTGCACAAAGAGCTAGTGTTCTTGGTCTTGACCTTACAAAAGCTCGTATTATCAATCCCCAAACCTTTGAGCATAAAGAAGATTTTGCCAGAAAGTTTTATGAATTACGTAAACATAAAGGTGTTATCTTGCCTATGGCACGGGAATACATCAGCAGAGTGAATTATTTTGCAACTATGATGCTTCATGAAGGATATGTTGATGGCATGGTTAGTGGAGCTACACATACAACACGTGAAACAATAAAACCAGCATTTGAGATTATCAAAATGAAAAAAGGCGTGAAGTTGATATCGAGTATATTCTTCATGCTGATACAAGATCGGGTTTTGGTTTATGGTGATTGTGCGGTCAATCCTGATCCAAATGCACAGCAGTTAGCACAGATTGCTATAAGCAGTGCACAGAGTGCAAAAAGATTTGGCATAGAGCCTAGGGTCGCGATGCTCTCTTATTCTAGTGGTGATTCAGGAGTTGGTGCGGAAGTTGAAAAAGTACGACAGGCTACACAACTTGCAAAGAAAATGGCACCTGATTTATTGATTGAGGGACCGATGCAATATGATGCAGCGATCGATCCTCATGTTGGGGCAAGAAAGATGCCAGATTCCAAAGTAGCAGGGCGGGCGACGGTATTTATATTTCCTGATTTAAATACAGGAAACAACACATACAAAGCAGTACAGCGTAGTGCCCAAGCGGTGGCTATTGGTCCAATTTTGCAAGGCTTGACAAAACCGGTGAATGATTTGAGTCGTGGATGTTCGGTAGAAGATATTGTTGATACTATCGCGATTACTGCGATTCAAGCAAGTGAAGATAAAAGATGAAAAAGTTATTTGTACTTAATTGCGGAAGTTCTTCTATCAAATATAAACTTTTTGCTATTGATGAAGATTTTTATACCCTTGCACAGGGCGTTATAGAACATATTGGAACAGTTGTGAAAGATTATCATGCTGGTTTTGAGTTGATTGAAAAGCAGTTACAAAAAGAGGGTGTATTAAAAGGATTTGATGAGTTGGATGCTGCTGCTCACAGAGTGGTACATGGGGGAGAAAAGTTAGTAGAGCCAGTTTTGATTGATGATAAAGTGATTGAAATTATTCGTCAATTAATTCCCTTAGCTCCTTTGCACAATGGGGCAAATTTAGAGGGAATTTTAGCATTACGTAAAAAAGTGCCTACTCTAACTCAAGTGGCGGTATTTGATACAGCATTTCATCAAAGTATGCCAGCTTTATCTTATCGTTATGCTTTGCCTAAAATATTCTATGAAAAGTATGGAATCCGTCGCTTTGGCTTTCATGGAATTTCTCACCAATATTTACTTACACAAAGTGCAAAAATATTGAAAAAATTACCTCTTGAGTGTAATTTGATTACTATTCATCTTGGTAATGGATCGAGTATTACAGCCATAGAAAAGGGAAAAAGTATCGATACTTCTATGGGCTTTACACCTTTGGAAGGTTTGGTTATGGGAACAAGAAGTGGGGATATAGATCCAGGGATTTTATTTTATTTAGATCAAAACAAATCATCTTCATGTATGCAAATGCAAGAGATACTAAATCATGAAAGTGGTTTAAAAGGTTTATGTGGTTTTTCTGATATGAGAGATATTTTAGAGCAAAAAGAGATGGGAAACGAAGAAGCTTTATTTACTTTTGAACTTTTTTGTCGC
>JALSQA010000120.1 GCA_026985685.1 Campylobacterales bacterium
CTTTCTTTAGAAGATTTAAATACTTTTATCAAATCTCATGATGAGATAAACCGTCTTAGTTTTTCTATAGTAACAAAGTAGTGAAAGCAGAAGATAAAGAGCGTCTCAAAAAACTAGGAGTTCAAAACAGTATCGATCTTGCTTTGATTACTCCTAGGGGATATGAAATTCTTTATCTTCAATCCTCACCTGTCCAAGGAGAGATAAATGTAGTAGATGCCACAGTAACATCTACTTCTTATCATCCAAAATATTTAAAATTTACTCTCTTTTCTCACAATTTTGATCAAAATATAAATGCGATTATATTTCATCCAACAAGCTATCACAGAGGAAAATTTCAAGCAAATAAGAGATATTTTCTAAAAGGTAAGATGGAGTATAAGTATAATTTCTGGCAGATAGTACAACCTGTAATCATAGAAGAGATCAATACCATTGAAGTCAAGTATAAAACACCATTACAAAATAAAACTGTAAAAAGATTAATAGAAGAAAATTTAAATATCTCTGTTTTAGAAAAAGAAGGTGTTCCTAAATCACTGGCAAAACTTGTTTTGAAGATGCACAATCCTGATGTAGAGTATGTTCGTCAATTTTTATCAAATGAAGGATTTGATAAACAGAGTATATATGCATTAAAATATCTTGAAATATATAACCATCTCAAAAAACTTTCAAAAAAAAGGCTGGATTTTCCTTCTATGGAGAGATTGAAAGGTGATGTTAGTTCTTTTATAAAGAGTTTGCCATTTACTTTAACAAATGATCAGCAAAAAGTTATTGCACAAATCCAAAAAGATTTAGCTTCAGAAAAAGCAGCCAAACGCTTGATCATGGGGGATGTAGGTTGTGGTAAAACGATGGTGATTTTGGCATCTGTGATGATCTCTTATCCCAAAAAATCAATACTCATGGCTCCTACAACTGTACTTGCTTCGCAAATTTTTGAAGAAGCAAAGAAGTTTTTACCCTCTTTTGTAAAGATCGGTTTTGTAAGCTCTGAAAATAAAAAAGAAGATTTAAGTGATTATGATTTTTTGATCGGTACTCATGCACTGTTGTATCGTGATATCTCTTTAGTTCCATTGGTCATGATTGATGAACAGCATCGCTTTGGTACAAAACAAAGAGCACAGATCAAAAGTATGCTTTCAAGTGGTGAGAAGCATCCTCATTTTTTACAGTTTTCTGCTACTCCAATTCCAAGAACATTGAGTATGATACAGTCCCAGATCATAGATGTCAGTCAAATAAAAGAGCTTCCTTTTAAAAAAGATATAGATACAAAAGTGATTATGCCAAAAGATTTTCCTACCCTTGTGGAGCATATCAAAAGTGAGATCAAAGAGCAAAAACAAGTGATTATTGTTTATCCTTTAGTGACAGAGAGTGAGACGATTGACTATCACTCTATAGAAGAGGCTAGAGGTTATTGGGAGAAAAATTTTGATGGTGTTTATGTAACATATGGAAAAGATAAAGAGAAAGAAGAGGTACTAAAATCATTTGCAAAAGATGGTAAATTACTTCTTGCTACTACCTTGATAGAGGTTGGTATATCACTGCCAAAACTCTCTACCATCGTTATCGTTGCCCCTGAGAGACTGGGACTTGCAACTTTGCATCAACTTCGTGGACGTGTATCGAGAAATGGACTTAAGGGGTATTGTTATCTTTTTACCAAAGTCAAACCTGCTAAAAGATTATTAGAATTTTCTAAAACATTAGATGGTTTTGAGATAGCACAACTAGATTTAAAATACCGCCAAAGCGGAGATCTCTTAAAAGGTGATGCCCAAAGTGGTAAAAGTTTTGTCTGGTTTGATCCCCTGGAGGATGAAGAGATTTTGAAACAAGCTCAGACAAATATTTAATTGCATACATTCTACACACTTCTTTGCTAAAGTTAGATATAAAAGGAATTTTAGCGATGATTGATAAAGTGATTGACTCGAGTGTGCGAAATAAATTTTTAGTATTGCTCTTTAGTGTATTGTTAATTGGTTTTAGTTTTTGGGCTGTTAAAAACAGTTCTTTAGATGCTTTACCTGATATCTCACCGCCACAGGTGATCGTGCAGGTAAAATGGCAAGGGCAGTCACCTAAGATTATCGAAGATCAGGTAAGTTATCCACTCATTTCAAATCTCATGAGTTTACCAGGTATCGAAACTGTGCGTTCGATGAGTAGTTTTCAAAATGCATTGATATATGTTATCTTTAAAGATGATGTTGATATTTATGATGCGAGAAATAGAATATTAGAACAGCTTTCACAACTTGCACCATCCTTGCCAAAGGGTGCAAAAGTGACTATGGGTCCAGATGCTACTGGTGTTGGCTGGGCGTATGAGTATGCTTTAAAATCTGATAGCCTCTCTTTAGATGATTTACGTAGTTTGCAAGATTATTATTACAAATATGCACTACTGGGTGTAGATGGTGTGAGTGAGATTGCATCTATTGGTGGTTTTGTTAAAGATTATGAAATCACGCTTGATGAGGATAAATTACGCCAATATTCTATAAGTGTAAATGATGTAATCCAGTCAATACGCCATAACAATGATGACAAAGGTGGTCGTGTATTGTTACAAAGTGGTTATGAAAAAATTATTCAAGCTCATGGCTATCTAAAAAATATTGTTCAAATGGAAAATATCGAGATCAAATCTATACAGGCACAGCCACTCTTACTTAAAGATATCGCATCCATTCATGTTGTACCTGCAAGTCGTCGTGGTATGGCTGATTTGGATGGTGAAGGTGAAGTTGTCGGTGGGATTGTTATCGTTCGTTTTGGAGAAAACCCTTATAAAGTGATCCAGGCAGTAAAAGAAAAATTAAAAAGTTTGAAAGTCCCTGGGGTAGAAGTGGTTCAAACTTATGATAGAAGTGCTTTGATTGATAAAGCGATTGATACACTTAAACGAACTTTAGTTGAAGAGAGTCTGATTGTCATGGTTATTGTGGCACTATTTTTGTGGCATATACGAAGTGCTTTGATTATTATCATTATTTTACCAGTTACGGTAGCTTTTACCTTTTTGCTGATGAAACTTTTTGGTCTGGGATCAAATATCATGTCTCTTGGTGGTATAGCTATTGCCATAGGTGCTATGGTAGATGCTGCGATTGTCATGGTTGAAAATGCTCATAAACATATCCATCACTATTTACATGATCACGATACCATATCCAATCAAAAACGAAATGAAATAATCCTCTCATCTGCCAAACAAGTTGGTAAACCAATCTTTTTTGCATTGATTTTAGTTGTAGTCTCTTTCTTACCTATCTTTGCACTTAGTGGACAAGAAGGAAGGCTCTTTTCACCTTTGGCTTATACCAAATCATTTGCCATGATTGTCGGTGCTGTGCTTTCTATCACTCTTGTGCCTATTTTGATGCTTTTTTTTATCAAAGGTCATATCATCTCAGAAGAGAAAAATCTTTTAAATCGTTTTTTCCAAATTCTGTATATTCCTATTTTAAAGCTATCATTGAAACTTCGTTATGCTGTTTTATTTCTATCAATACTTCTTTTGGCATGGGGATATACACTTTATCAAAAACAAAATTGGGAATTTATGCCGATGATGAATGAACAGACTTTCATGTATATGCCTGTGACACCTTATGGTATAGGAATTGACTTGAGTAAAGAGCTTACACAAAAGAGTGATGAGATTTTAAAAAGTTTTCCTGAAGTTGATACGGTATTTGGTAAAGCAGGTAGAGCAGATACTGCGACTGATCCCGCCCCTTTAGCTATGATTGAGACAATCATCACTTT
>JALSQA010000121.1 GCA_026985685.1 Campylobacterales bacterium
AAACGAAGCATTAGCAAACTCCCTACTCTCTTTAGACGTAGATGAACAAATTCCGCCAAATCTTTACAAAGCTGTAGCAGAAGTTTTTGTCTGGCTTATGAATAGTGAAAAAAAAGCACAACTAAGTTATTAACCATTTTTTAACAAAACAGGGTCGGCTTTATCTATAAAATAACCTTGCACATAATCAACCCCCAAAGCCTTGACTTTATCATAAATAGCTTTTGAAGAGACAAATTCAGCTACTGTTTCGATATTTAAGTCTTTTGCCATTGAAATGATTGATTTTGTCATGATTTCACTCTCTTTATTTTTATCGATATTTTTTATCAACGAACCATCTATCTTGATATAATCAACTTTCAATTCTCTTAGCTGTGCAAAATTTGAAAATCCACTTCCAAAATCATCTATAGCTATTTTACAGCCATAACTTTTCACTTTTTTGATAAAGTTTTTAACTTTAATCTCTCCACCGATATCTTCATCTTCAAGTATTTCAAATGTAATAAACTTTCCAAACTGATGTCTCTCTAAATTTCTTACTATCAAGCTTGACACACGATGATCTAGCATATCTTCCATGGAGATATTAATCGTGATGGGATGTTGAACATTATGTAATTGCTCAAAACATTTTTTGATCATTTCACGTGAAAGTTCAGTATACATTTTTGATTTTTTGGCGATATCTAAAAACTCCGCTGGTCTAGCGTATGTATTATCCTCTTTTTTGATACGCATTAGTGATTCATATTTTTCAACTTTATTTGTATGGGTATTATAAATAGCTTGAAAAAATGGTTCAATTCTGCCATCTTCAATCGCCTCTTTTACCATTTTATTTATCTGAATATTATGCAAAAACTTTTTATCATGATCACCTTTTCTATCATAAATCCTATATGATTTTTTAGACTTTTCAGCTTCTTTTAGTGCAAAATAAGCATTTTTAACAAGTTCATCACTTCCTATAGCAACACCTACTGTAATCTCTATATTGAAACTACTCTCAAAAAATGTAAACTGCTCTTTAGCCAAATTAACAATAATACGATGTAAATATTTTTCCAAATGTTCTTTTTTCAATGCCATTGGAATCATCATAGCAAAATGATTAAAATCAATTTTATATAATTTAGCATCTTTATATGGTTTATCATCTTCTAGCCACTCTGCCGTTCGTTTAAGGATAATATTACCAGCATCCATACCAAAAAATTCACTCAATTCATCAAAGTTATCGATACTAATATACATTAAAGTGATACGATTAAATAGACTTTGTTCTTTAATCTCTTCAATATCTGCAAATAATTTTAAACGTGTCGGTAAATTTGTCAATGAATCTCTTAATACTTCTTCACGCACTTGTGTAGGTGTTTTTAACTCTTCTTCAAACCCAGTGATAAGAACATAATAATTTTGTGCACTTCTTGGTGGTGCTTTTTTGATTTCTACTTCTAAAGTAATATTTTCTTTACCCTTTTTATATAAAACATCTGCAAAATAAGTACCATCTTTTTGTATAACTTTAGATATAAAAGGTTGTTCTTCTAACGTTAAGAGTCTAAAAATAGAAGTTCCAATTTTTTCATCTGAATCTATATTTAAAAAATCTTTTATTTTTGAATTTATGTATGTAATATTAAAATTTTCATCCAAATGCATACAATAACTTTTTTCATTCATCAAGTTACGATAGATAGAGATCTCTTTTCGTTTGTCTTTTAAATTTTTAACTAAAGTCGTATATTTGCTATAAAAATAACTATAAAAGATAATAATAGTTGCAAGCATAAAAGAGAGAAGATCTTTTTGATTACCTAAAACCAGTAATGCAATAACAAGAGTAAAGATAATTCCTACCACTATATACGCTTTACGTGTTTTGTATAAGTGCAATAATTGATCCATTCCTACTCCTACAGACTATTGAAAACTTAAGATTATACATTAATACTCTTATATTAAAATAAGTTCAAAGTACAATTAACATTGTAAGTGTTTATATAATTTTAAATAGTTTAATTTTATTATAATTGCTCTGCGAAATATGAACTACGCACTAATATTCCTGAAGATACTGCTTTAAAGCCTATTAAATACGCTTTTTCTTTCATCTCATCAAAAAAATCTTGAGTATAGTATTTGATAACACGATGATGTCTTTGTGTAGGCTGTAGGTACTGACCAAGTGTTAACTGCGTAACTCCTGCATCATATAAATCTTGCATGGTCTCCAATAATTGTGCTTTTGTTTCACCAAAACCTACCATAAGAGAAGATTTTACTGGTTTGTTACTATAAGTAGCATAATATTTGAGAACTTTAAGCGACCGTTCATAATCACTTTGAGGACGTATACGTTTGGTTAACTGTCGAATTGTTTCTTGATTATGTGCAAGTTTATCTACATCACAAGAGAGGATTATATCTAAAGCCGTAGTATTTGCTTTAAAATCTGGTGTAAGTAATTCTATTTTTGTTTGGGGTGAAATGGATTTTATTGCTAAAACACACTTTGCAAAATGTCTAGCTCCAAAATCTTTTAAATCATCACGATCAACAGAAGTAATTACAACATAACTAAGATTTAATGCTTTAATAGCTTTTGCAATTCGTTCAGGTTCACTAGGATCAGGAGGAGATGGTTTGCCTGTTTTTACATTACAAAAACGACAAGCCCTTGTACATGTATTGCCAAGGATCATAAATGTCGCAACATCTCGTCCATAACATTCACTTCGATTAGGACAAGCAGCTTCTTCACATATCGTTGTAAGAGCATGTTCTTTAAGAATTGTAGTAATTTTTGCAACTTTTTCTGGATTTGGGGCTAGAACTCTGGGCTTATAAGGATTCATCAAAAATCTTTAGTATTTCTGAAATTATAAAGTTATTCACTTCTTCACAGCTTATGTGAATATCTTCATGTTTCAAAGATGTAGCTGAAATATTTTCTAATCCACAAGGATGAATGCGATTGTGAAAAGCAAGATCTACCGAAACATTGAGTGCCACGCCATGAAGAGAAACACCCTCTTTATAGCGAAATCCAAGTGAACAAATTTTACGATTTTGAATATAAAAACCAGGGTTTTGATTATCATAATAAAAACCTAATTCAAACTGTTCAAAAAAATGACTAAATACTTCCTTGATATTTTTAAAAAAACGTGGTGGAGATGGGGTTTGAAAACAAAAATAGTAAACATTTTGTCCTTCACTATGACAAGTAATAGAACCTCCCCTATCGGTGGAAATTGTTTCTACATCCCAATTTAATTCTTTATTATCTTGTCCAATAGTATAACAAGCAGAATGTTCTACTAGTATCAAATGATTTTGTCCATCCTCAAGTGCTTGCTGATGTGTTTTGCACATTTGTTTATATGCTATTTCATATGGTAGTAATCCCCACTGATGTAAAATCATATTTTAAAGTATGCTTTTTGCACGGCTTCACTAAATGTTGGATGAGCCATAATCGTTTTATTTGCAAGAGATATATCCATCTCACCTGCAAGAGCCATCGATATAGAAGCTATCAACTCTTCTGCTAAAGGTGCAAGTATCTCAACCCCTAATATAAAACCTTCCATATCAACATACAAAACAACTACACCATCTTGTGCATCGTGTACACGAGAGAGTGTAAAATGATTTAATGGAACAATACGCTCTTTAAAATCAATATTTTGTTTCTCTAATTTCGTACGATTTAGCCCAACTGTAGCATATCCCATAGGTAAAGTATGAATAAAACGAACAACATGATTTAGATTAAGTACTTGTGGTTTTTTACCTAGTATTCTTTGTGTTACATAAAGCACCTCTGCTCTGGCTGCATGAGCTAGTTGTACTTTACCATTACAATCCCCTATGGCATAGTGATTTTTAAGCGTTGTTTCAAAATGTTCATCAGTCACAATTCCTCTATCTACTTTAATCAAATCAGTAGCGATACAGTCACTATTTGGATGACGACCTGTTGCAACAAGAAGTTTCTCAAAATATTTTGAATTTCCATCCTCAAAAGTGATATGAACCCCACGAGTAGTACTTTTTGCTTTACTAATTGGATGATTTAAAAGATGAATGACATTAAGATTTGAGTGCTGTTTTTCAAGCGAATTTTGTATAAGTGGATGTGCATTTTTGAGTAAACCATTTTTACGTGAAATAAGTGTCGTTTTCACACCACAACTAGCAAAAAAACTTGCCATCTCTAAACCAATAGCACCATCACCATAAATTGCTATATTTTGAGGAAGTTCAAGCATATTCAGCACCTCATCACTTGTAATAATATCTATCCCATCATAGACAATACCTTCTGGAATAAAAGGTGAAGAACCAGTACCAATGACAATATATTTTGCTTGAATTTCTTTACCATTTACCTCTAGTGTATGTGGAGCAATAACATGACCATCACCCTCTATTAAATCAACTTGTGAACATTGGGCTGTGACTGCTTTGGTAGCTTTTTGGATAAGCTTGTTTTTTTTCTCATAAAGTAGATTCATATCCAAAGATAAATCACCTGCAAAAATATCTGAACGACTTTGTCGTAAAGTATTTGCATAATATAAAAACATTTTGGAAGGAATACAACCACGGTGTAAACAAATTCCGCCAAGCTGTGAAAGCGAACGCTCAACAAGTCCTACTTTCAAACCACTTTTAGCAGCTATCACTGCACCTGCATAGTTTAAGCCACCACCGAGATAAATAATATCATACATTTTTCATTACTCCTTAAAAAGAGTTTGATCTTTTGCTAATGTTTTCAAAGTTTGCATAAACTTTGCAGCTTGATAACCATTGATAATACGATGATCTAAAGTAAGTGTAACACTGATTTTATTCTCTTTTCCACTACCAATCGCTGCAATAGCACTATCATCAGCATTGATCATGGCATCAAAACGTTCTACCCCAAACATACCAAGATTTGAGACTGCAAAAGTTGAACCTTGCATATCTTTAGGTGTTATATCTTTATTTTTTACTTTATTTTCATAATTTTTTAATTTTTCATCAATCTCATCTACACTCAACAAATTTGCATCTTTAAAAACAACCATATAAAGTAAATCTTCATGTGCGATTGCAAGAGCGATAGAAGCATTTGGATACGTGATAATATGCTCTTGCTTAAGAGTGCTACGAAAAGTTTCATGTTCCATCATCGCTTGAGCAAAAAGTTTGATAAGCCAAACCGAAACCGAATACTTTTTATGAGAGAGTATTAATGTCGCATCAATATTATCATATAGATGATAAGTTGGTTTTTTTGCAGAATTTTCAACCGTTTTTATCAATGCTTTTTGAAAAGTACTAATCTCTTTTGGCAAAGGAATATCATGTGACTGGATATAAGAAATAATCTCTGCACTATCGTGCTTTTTATCTTCCGCAAAAAGTGATAAATCAAGTTTATACTGCTTAAGTAATTGAAGTGCTTTAGGTGTAAAATAGTGTTCCATACGATAATCAAGGATATCTTTTTGATGTGCAGGAATTGGTAATTTTCCCTCTTTTTGAAGCTTTTGTAAATCAATCTTGTACTGTGCTGCAAGTGCCTTTGCCTTAGGTGAAGCATCACCTTCTACAATATCAAACCCAAGTATTTCATCCAAAAAAGAAGTCTGAGAAGTTTGAGGTTTTGTCTCTTTTTCATCTGTTTTTTTCTCTTCTTTAGGAAGTTCTTTTTCAACATAGGCAGTTGGTTCTTTTGCATCTGTATCAATCACAGCGATAATACTACCAACCCGAACACTCTCACCCTCTTTAACACTAAGACTTTTTACTGTCCCCTCTTTGAAACTCTGCACTTCCATGATCGCTTTATCTGACTCAACATCGGCTATCACATCACCTTTTTTGACATGATCTCCTGGTTTAATCTTCCAACTAATAAGCTTACCTTCATCCATAGAATCAGAAAGCTGTGGCATCACTATTTCATATGCCATGTTTTTCTCCCCAAGAGATAATTCTCTTTGCAATCGAATCAACAGTAGGAATAGATGCAAGTTCAAGTTTACGATTATACGGAATTGGTACATCTACCCCCGCTATACGAAGTGGTGGAGCATCTAGTGAATAAAATAGCTCTTGTGCCACCCAGCTTAGTATTTGTGCACCATATCCTCCTGTTTTATGGTCTTCTTCAACCATCACAAGGCGTGTGGTTTTTTCAATTGATTTTTTCAATGTTTCATAATCAACAGGATTCAAAGAACACAAATCAATCACTTCACAACTACAAGAGAGTTCTTTTTCGATCTTTGGTACAGCCACAAGAACTTCATCAACCATTTTCAGATAACTAACAATTGTTATATCTTTACCCTCTTTTTTAATCTGTGCTTTAAAAGGATCGATACTATTTTTGGTATCTACCTCTCCCTTTTTGTTATAAAGCAGTTCATGTTCGATAAAAACAACCGGATCATCCATCATGATTGCCTTTTTCAAAGCATGATAAGCATAGTTTGGATCACTTGCAGCAAAAACTACAAGTCCAGGAACAGCACAAAGCATCTGTTCATAACTTTCTGAGTGTTGGGCAGCAAGTTGCCGACTTACACCCTGAGGAAATCTCACTACCATCGGCAAAGTAATTTTACCTGCACTCATATAATGAAGTTTTGCCATATGATTGATGATTTGATCAAATGCCAATAGTGCAAAATTTGCTGTCATGATTTCTGCGACTGGACGTAATCCTCCTATCGCCATTCCTACAGCATTTCCTACAATACTTAACTCCGCAATAGGTGTGTCAATAAGACGTTTTTCACCATATTTTGCATAAAGTCCTTGTGTTACACGATATGAACCACCATAATACCCGACATCTTCTCCTAGAACAACAATCTTTTCATCTTTTGCCATTGTCTCATCAAGAGCTAGATTTAATGCTTCACGATACAACATGATTTAGCTCCTCTGTAAAGGTATGTTTTGTCAAATCTGAAATATCTGGCTGGGGTGAATTTGAAGCATACTCGACTGCCTCCTGGATAACTTTCTGTGCTTTTGTCTGAAGAGTCTGAATTAAATCTTTGGGAAGTTTTTTTGTTATTTTATCAATAGGATCTTGACTTTTACAAATTTCCATTTCCTGAGAACTTCTATAACTGTTGGCATCACTCATAGAGTGCCCTTCAAATCGACAAGTCATTGCTTCTACAAAAATCGGACCATGACCTTCTCTCACATATTGCTGTGCTTTTTGTATGGTTTCATAAACAGCAATTGCATCCATTCCATCTACTTCAAGTATTGGCATATATGGCTTGGCTTTATGTGCCTGTTTTTCAAAGGGAGCAACATGCGTGATATTTGTACCAATTGCATAGCGATTGTTTTCACACAAAAACACCAATGGCAATTTTTGAGCACTAGCTATATTTAGTGACTCAAAAAAAGCACCTCCATTAGTCGCACCATCACCAAAAACCACCATCACACCATCCATCTGATCTTGATATTTTCTAGCATAAGCACATCCTACTGCATTTGGAATCTGTCCACCGACAATAGCATCACCACCATAAAAAAAATGAGAAGGATCAAAAAGGTGCATCGATCCCCCTCTTCCCTGGCTTATACCCGTAACTTTACCAAACAACTCAGCCATGACAACATTAGGATCTATTCCTCTGGCAATAGCAAGAACATGTTCTCGATATGTAGTAAATACATCTCCTTTTGCAAATGCTTTCATAGAAGCAACACTAAAGCCCTCTTGCCCAATATCCAAATGCAAAAAGCCTGAAATATCACCACTCATATAATGCTCTTTTGCAGCATATTCAAACTCTCGACCTAATACCATCAAATAATAGAGTTCTTCAATGAGTAACTTATCCATTGGTGAACTCTTCGAGAGCTTCTTCAAGCGGTGTCATATACATCAAAGCCGGACCACCGTGCATCAATACCGCTTGCATTCCAGCTTCAACAATCTCTTCTTTTGTTGCACCATTTGTCAAAGCACCTTTAACATGTAATGAGATACACCACTCACACTGTGCTCCAACAGCAAGTGCTACATTGATCAACTCTTTTTGTTTTGCATCAATGGCACCTTTGGCTTCAACTGCATTCATGAAGTTATGAAAAGCACCTATTTGATCGGGTACTTGCTTTTGTAATCTACCAATCAACTCTTTAACATCATTTAGTTTTTCTGTATAACGTCCCATTTTAAGCTCCTTATGTAACTATAAAATTATCATCAAGACAAGAGTCTCACCTAAAGGGTATTATACTCTATTTTAGAATCAAAAATATGTTAACCAGGAGACACTTTTAGACAGAAAGTGCACGAATTCCTGGTAACTTTTTTCCTGAAAGTAACTCCAGTGATGCACCACCTCCTGTGCTAACAAAAGTCATGTTTTTCATGACATTTGCATGATGAATCATCTCTGCTGTATCACCACCACCAATGATCTTAGTAGCATGAAGTGAGGCTATAAAACGAGCAAACTCAAAACTGCCATGTGAAAATTTTTCTATTTCAAAAACTCCCATAGGACCATTCCAAAGAATAATCTTTGCTTTTTCAACTGCTTCTTCAAAAAGTTTTAAAGTTGCCGGTCCAATATCAACACCCATGTACTCTTTTGGTATATCTTGATATGTCACTATACGGCTTTTTGTCTCTTGCTGTATCTCTTTTGCAATAATAAAATCTACTGGCAAAAAAAGTTTTACTTTATACTGCTTAGCTTCTTTTATAATCTCTTTCGCTCCATCAAGTAAATCATCTTCAACGATAGAATTACCAATCTCAAAACCTAATGCTTTAAGAAAGGTAAATGCCATTCCACCACCAATAATCATTTTATCAATTTCAGGGAGTAAGTGCTTGAGTGCTTCAAGTTTTGTAGAGACTTTACTGCCACCTACGACCAAAGTGAAAGGATGTGGTGGTTTTTGTAATACATCATGAAAGAAATTAATCTCTTTTTGAAGCAAAAAACCAGCTCCTTTATGTTCCTTATCAAAAAAATGTGTAATCGCTTCAACAGAAGCATGTGCACGATGAGAAACACCAAAAGCATCATTGATATAAAAATCAGCTAATTTTGCTAATTTTTGTGCAAAGTCTTGATCATTTTCACTCTCACCTGGATTAAAACGAAGATTTTCAAGTAGTAAGATTTCTCCATTTTTAAGTTTTGATACTTTTGACTGTGTCTCTTTTCCTATCACATCTTTTGAAAAAATAATTTCATGATTTAGGATTCTACTAAGTCTTTTTGCTACAGGCAAAAGTGAATATCTAAGATCTATTTTCCCTTTGGGACGACCAAGATGACTAGCTAAAATGATTTTACAACCTTGATCAAGGCAATAGTGAATAGTAGGCAATGTTTCACGAATACGTCGGTCATCAAGAATATTACCATAGTCATCTAAGGGAACATTAAAATCACAGCGAATAAACACAGTCTCATTTTCTAAAGATAGATTTTGTATCAAAAGCATAAAAAACTCCTTAATCTAAATAGTGTAAATCTTTGAGAATATTATCTGGAACACTATATTTGCCACTATTTACTACAGAAATTTCCATAGAGACAAAATCCCCATTTTGATATCCTATAGCTTGATGAATCATCTCTTCTTTAAGCAAAAGTGCAACACCACGAACTACAAACTCAAATGCCATCATGCGATCATGAACAGTAGGATTACCACCTCTTTGAATATGACCAAGTACGCTTATACGTGTTTCCATCCCAATCTCATTTTCCAGCCATTCTTTGATATCGGTGGTTGCTTTTGTTCCTTCTGCTACGATAGCAAGTATATAACGCCTACCTTCAGCGATATCTTTTTTAAGATAGTGTTTAGCAACTTTTTTATTGAAGTTCATTTCAGGGATGACGCAAACCTCTGCACCACTGGATATAGCCGTTACAGCTGCAAGATAACCACACTCTCTGCCCATAGTTTCCACTACAAATGCCCGTTTAAAAGTTGATGCCGTATCACGAATACTATCAACCGCACTACGAATGACATTGAGTGCAGTATCAACACCCAAACAATACTCAGTTCCGTAAATATCATTGTCTATAGTTGTGGGGATACCGATAAAACTAATAGGAAATTCTTTAGCAAAAACACCAAAAGCATTATATGATCCATCACCACCAAGCACTATTATTTTATTGATATCATGTTTTTGTAGATTTTCAAAGGCTTGTTTTCTATATTTATATTCATAAAATCGTTTGGAGCGAGATGAACCTATAATCGCACCACCTATATGAATAATTCCTGCGACATCTTTGTGATCGGCTTTTTTAATATTACCATCAATCATCCCCTCTAATCCATCATAAATAAAATAAGGAGTCTGTTCACATTTATAAACATAATCAACAAATTTCTTAATAGCAGGATTCATCCCTGGTGCATCACCACCTGAACAGATAATAGCAATTGCCATGTATACTCCTTTATTCTGATACTAAAATTTTATCAAAAATATTAAGATTTTCTTGTTAGTTAACTAGCAAATGATTAAAATTTCTTAAAAGCCGACAAACTAATATTTTTTTAAAGATATTTTAGATATTATTGCGGGCTTTTAATTCACACACACCAATCCTTTGAATGGTTGCAACTGTTGTTGTTAAGGGGTGTGGAGGCAAAACCAAAATATTACACAAGGAGCATTGTCATGGTTACAATGAAAGATTTACTAGAGTGTGGTGTACACTTCGGACACCAAACAAGAAGATGGAATCCAAAGATGAAACCTTATATCTTTGGAGAAAGAAAAAATATCTATATTATAGATTTACAAAAAACACTTCGATATTTCAGATATACATATAATATCGTCAGAGATGCAGCGGCAGAGGGAAAAACTATCCTTTTTGTTGGTACAAAAAAACAAGCATCTGCAGCAGTTAAAGAGTATGCTGAAAGTTGTGGTATGCCATATGTAAACCATAGATGGTTAGGTGGTATGCTAACAAACTATCAAACAATCAAAAAATCAATCAAAAAGCTTGATATCATTGAGAAAATGGAAGAAGAAGGACAAATGGATCTTCTTACTAAAAAAGAAGCATTAATGCTTTCTCGTAAAAAACAAAAATTGATGAACTACCTTGGTGGTATCAGAGATATGAAAAAAGCACCTGACATGATTTTCATCATCGATACAGTTAAAGAGAGAATCGCTGTTAAAGAAGCAAACAATCTTCATATTCCAGTTGTTGCACCAATCGATACAAACTGCGATCCTGATGTAGTAAGTTTCCCAATTCCAGGAAATGATGATGCTATCAGATCAGTACAACTTTTCTGTAAAGAGATGGCAGAAGCTATCAATGAAGGAAAAGCTTTAAGAGAGCAAGATAGTGAAGATGCTAAAGCAGATACACAAGAAGCATCAACAGGTGATATCAGTGATGAAGAGAAAGAAGCTTTGATCAAAGAAGCAAAAGAAGAAGCGAAAAAAGAAGAAGAAACTACAGAGAAATCTGAATAATCATACTACAAATACAACTTGGTAAAAGAGTTTTTTAACTCTCTTACCAAAGCTTAATTTACAACAAAAATACAGGAGAAACAAATGGCTATCACTGCAGCGATGGTAAAAGAACTAAGAGAAAAAACTGGTGCCGGTATGATGGACTGTAAAAAAGCTTTAGTTGAAAGCGATGGTAATATAGAAGGTGCTATCGACTGGCTAAAGAAAAAAGGTCTATCAAGTGCAGGTAAAAAATCTGATAGAATTGCAGCTGAAGGTACTGTTGCAATCAAATTAAATGATGATTTAACAAAAGCAACTATGGCAGAGATAAATGCTGAAACAGACTTTGTTGCAAAAAATGATCAATTTCAAAACTTTGCAAAAAGTACAGTAGCACACATAGATGCAAATAATCCTGCCGATATTGACGCTCTTAACCAAACACAAATAGAAAATCAATCTTTTGACGAATATGTAAAATCAAACATCTCAACAATCGGTGAAAATCTTGTTGTAAGAAGATTTGAAACAATAACAGCAAATGATAATGAAGTTGTTAATGGTTATATCCACATGGGTGGTAAAATCGGTGTTTTAGTAAGTGCATCTTTTGAAAATGCTGATCAAAAAGAAAAAGTTGCAGATTTCTTAAAACAACTTGCAATGCATATCGCAGCACTAAAACCACAAATCCTTAGCTATACAGAATTTGATGAAGATTTTGTTGCTAAAGAAACTGAAGGTATTTCAAAATCTATTGAAAAAGAGAATGAAGAGCTTAAAAGACTTGGTAAACCTCTTAAAAATGTACCTGATTTTATCTCAAAACTACAACTTACAGATGAAGTTATGGCAAAAGTAGAAGAGAAAATAAAAGAAGAGTTAAAAGCTGAAGGAAAACCTGAGAAAATTTGGGATAGAATTCTTCCAGGAAAAATAGAACGCTATATAGCTGACAATACATTGTTAGATCAAGAGCTTTGTTTACTTGACCAGTTTTATGCACTAGATGATAAAAAGAGTGTTTCTCAAATCGTTGAGGAAAAATCTAAAGAACTTGGTGGTAAAATAGAAATTACAAAATTTGTAAGATATGAACTTGGTGAAGGTATAGAGAAAAAAGATGACGACTTCGCAGCAGAAGTTGCAGCACAATTAGGATAAATTTAAAAAGGAGGATATGAAGATGGAACAAAACTCTCATATCCTCCTACAGGCAAAAAACCTCTCCCATTCATTTGATTACCCTCTCTTTTCTAATGTTGATCTATCAATACATAAAAAAGAGTCTATCGCTATTTTAGGTGTAAGTGGAAGTGGAAAATCTACTTTACTTCATATATTAGCCACTCTTCTCAAACCACAAACAGGAAAAGTACTTTTTCACAACAAAGATATTTATTCACTAAAAGATAAACAACTTTTAGAAATCAGACGCAATCACATAGGTATTATTTTTCAATCGCATTATCTTTTTAAGGGTTTTAGTGTTGTAGAAAATTTAAAAATATCTTCTCTGATATCTAAACAAAAAATCGACAAATCATTAATCGAAAAACTAAAAATCACACAAACACTGAAACAAAATGTAGCTGAACTATCTGGTGGGCAACAACAACGTGTCTCCATCGCAAGAGTTATGATTAAAAAACCAAAACTTATCTTTGCTGATGAACCTACGGGAAATTTAGATAAAGAGACAGCTAGTGATGTTATGGATGTTTTGCTAGAATATACAAAAGCAAATAATGGTGGACTTTTCATCGTCACACATGATGAAAAAATCGCAAGCAGATGTGATACAATTTATCGACTTAAAGATAAGAGGCTTATACCCGTTATATTATAAGGAAAACTTTGCAGTTAGCAGATTTACTAAGTAGTAATAATGCCATTATTTTTTTCTTGTTATTTTCACGTATTAGTGGAGTAATAGCTTTTTTTCCATTTTTTTCACATAAATCTATCCCCGTATCTGTTAAAACAGCATTGGCTTTTTATTTAACTATTTTATTTTTTCCTATGACTACGTTACATAATATTCCTTATGAAGTAAGCAATATCGCCCTTTTGGTTGTAGGAGAATTTACGCTTGGTTTCATGGCAGCTGTAATTTTAAATCTTGTTTTTGGAGCAATAGGCTTAGCAGGTACACAAATATCCATGATCATGGGCTTTTCTATGGCATCTATTATGGATCCATCAACTGGAACAAACACCCCAATTATTGGTCAAATTTTAACATTGATTGCGGTAATGATTCTTTTGGCTTTTAATGGGCATCATCTGATTTTGCTCTATTTGAGTAAAACCATTACACATATTGAATTAGGAGGTTTTTATCCTAATGTTAATACATGGAATTATCTTAGCCAAGGGGTAAAACATATGTTCATGATGGGATTGATTATCTCTTTTCCATTTATAGCACTTTCAATTCTTTCTGATGTGATTTTTGGAATGCTGATGAAAACTATGCCACAATTTAATCTACTTGTAGTTGGTTTTCCTATTAAGATATTTTTATCTATTATGGTGATGGTAGCGGTTCTTGGAGCTATGATGAATATCTTTCAACAAGAATTTTTATCAGCTTTTGAATATCTAAAAAATTTACTTATTTAAATTTATGACTTTTAAGCATTAATCTTTGAAAATATTTATCATATTTTTTTGCAATTTTATAATCATCAATCACATATAACATCTCAAAATTTTTGCCAAAAGCAGAATAAGTCCAGTTAGCAGAACCAAAGATAACTCGTTTTTTATCAAAAAGAGCCATTTTAAGGTGCATGATTGCATAACGTTTTTGTTTTTTTAGATAGTGTCCCTTTAAAGTATAAACAGAAATATTCTTATATTTCGCCAGATAATAAAGCATACTTCTTCGTTTTTGACTATGTACACTTTTATAATCAAAAATTATTTTAACTTTTACACCTCTTTTTGCAGCATTCTTTAATCTGTTTGCTATCTTTTTATGGGTAAAATTATACATTGTAATTTTGATCGACTGGTTGGAA
>JALSQA010000122.1 GCA_026985685.1 Campylobacterales bacterium
AGCACTAGCCGCTGCTACTGCCGCCGAACTTTTTAAAAAGTCACGTCTGCTAATTGACATATAGCCTCCTTTTGTTAGATTAAACTATTGCATACTAATTATATAATAAATAAAATTTGCAATTCTTGATTTAAATCAAGAAGTCTATAATGTCAATAAGCTTTGCTTATAATAAAACTATTTTAATTACTTTTTCGTCAAAATTGTGCTTACAAAGAATCTTTTCTACTCTCTCTTGCCAGAGTTTACCAAAGGCTTTGATTTCATCAGGTGTAGCAGTTTGTGTCATAACTTTTTGCATAAGTGGTTGCATTTGTGAACTTGGCGGAACTATATTTGGATTATAATAAACATCTACACTTTTACCTGTATCAATTCTTGTAAATCTTGCACTTGAATCAATTTTTGCATTAAAAAACATTAGAGAATGTCTCGCAAATTTTCCATTTAGTCCTTTGAAACCACTTGTTTGTGTAGCACCTGTAATATCAGAGATAACATTACCAATCACACCTGCCACACCATCTTTTTCATCTTCTTTAAACTCTACTTTGATTTGACCTCTAACAGGTAAAGAGTCTTTATAAAGAGCTTCAAGAGATCGAAGTGTCATCAAATAAGCTCCTCCAACAGTAGGGCAGCTATGTCCTGCAAGTTTGACTATATCTTTGTATGTGAAGGTAATTTTGCCATCTTCAAAACTTCCTAGCACTTGACTGAGAGGATCAAAAAGAGTGATCGTCTCTACATTATCAAAAAATAGTGGATAGTTCATGTTATGCTCCTAATGCTTTTTTTACTTCATCACTTGCCATAGAGATATTCCATGCAGGTTCCCAAACCACTTCAACGTCAACACTATTGATATCAGGTAATTTAACAACTGCATCTTTTACCCACTGTACCATCATTTCATGAAGAGGACAACCTCTAGTCGAAAGTGTCATCGTCACATCTGCATGATCACCATCAACCTTTGCATCATAAATAAGCCCAAGTGAGACAATATCAAATCCAACTTCGGGATCAATCACTGTTTTAATCGCTTCATAAACATCTTCTTTAGTCGCCATTTTATTCCTTTTTACATTTAAAACTTTTCTTAATTTATAAGTTTGGATAGAACTAAAATAAGTAGACAAATCCTCCCTGCACTCTGAGCTACTTATTTTAGTTATATCTAAACTTAATTTATATTATTTTTTATTTCATCTAACATAAACTTTTTGTACGTTTTAGATAACAGGCTCAGACTGAAGGGAGGATTTGTCCTGTTATATGAAACGTACAAAAAGTTTTTAAGTTAAAAAAAATACTTTATTTTCGATACGCCAATGTATAATAAATATTGTAAAGTACTAAAAAAGCACTCAAAGCCATCACAACAGTTCCAGCAATAAACAACACACCACTAGTAAACAAAATCCCAAAAGCACTAACAATAGTCCCAGCAAATGTAATCCAAAATTGCCAATCAGCTACCCTCTCAACAACCATATCATTAAGCATAGGAACCTTTTGTTTCCCAACCAATGGAGAATATCTTTGATACCAAACCAAAAAAGGCAAAATCTTATAAATATGACCAATAATCATCGTTGCTAAAAATCCAAAAAAGAAAAGATAACCTCCAAACATACCCAAGTTTGACAATCCAAAAAGATAAGAAAATAAAAAAATCACGATCGAAACAATAAAAAAAGCAAACGATGCCATCATATTCTTCGCCCAAAAATCATTTTGTTTACGAATACGCGTTGAAAAAATCAACCACATTTGATAAGCAAATAGACCAAGAGAAATCAACATACCCAAAACACCGATAGCTTCAATCCAAAACAATTCCTTCAAAGCACCAATCATATAAAGAACAACACCGATACTAACAAAATAAAAACCTCTCTCAATCGGCTTTTCATCAAAACCATGAGAAAGAGAAAACATAGGAATCAAAATCAAAGATACACCCATAATAGTCATCATGACATAGCCGATCAAAACACCCGCCATATGAGCACTAACGATACGTAATATATCTACATCTAAAAATCCATAAAATAAATTGAAAGCAGCAACCACACCAAAACTTACCGCTATAAATAGAAAAATATTTGACACAAAAATATATTTTGCCGAAATACTCCAGTTTTCAATATTGCGATAAGTCAAAAAGATATTGACCGTAAAAATCAACATAGATATATAAACTAACAATGATCCATACGGCAATAAAAAAAGAAACTTCTCATGAGCAAAAGCATAACTCATCAAACTCAAACCTATCAAATAAAGATAAAACTGTATATAAGCAAAATCTTTTGAAAAAAGAGGTATCTCTAATATAACTGGAACAAGTTGATACATCGCTCCAAAAATAATCATCATTACAAATCCCAACAAATACAAATGAGAAAGCGATGCTATCGTTGAAGAGACAAAATAACCGCCTAACTCATCTGCATAAAAAGGTAAAACAAATGATGTTACGATATAAAAAAATGCCCCAGCAATCATATAATGTGCCACCAGATTAAAAGGCGGTGCCATTTCGGTGGCTAACTGTTTTCCCATCTTTTAACCGTGACAACTTGCGTCATCTAAGTTCGCTTTCTCACTCTCACCAGCACGATATGTAAAAAGCAATTTTACTTTTCCATCATCTGTTTTGATATCTTGAATATCATAATTTTCATTGATCTTTTCTAATAATCCCATAGGTTTTTTATGGTTTATCATCAAAACTGACGTATCTTTATCTATATATTTTAATGCTGTCATCGCATTTACCATAGGTTCCGGCGGTCCTGTCATAGAGGTATCAAATTCTATCACCCTACCCTCACCTATCTTATATTCATAAAAAGGAACTGTGGCACCCTCTGGATGAAACTCTTTTGCATCTTCAGTTTTATTTATTTCATTAATATTTAACATAACTACTCCTCATAATATTTATTAGGACAATTATACTCTTACTAAATAATATTTACTTGATTTAAATCAATTTTTTATAAAAAAAAGTGTAAAAAACTTTTTACTGGTCGATAATACATAAAAGCTTTTTATGCATATATAGTCGCAAACAAATAAAAGTTTACTATTTGTTTAATTTTTATATGTATGATGCTTTTTCAATATCAAAGGATCAAATTATGAAAAAAATTTTATTTACTTTAGGTGCTGTGGCATATGCAACATCATTATTTGGTGCAGATGCTTATATGATTGAAACTGTTATCAGTAAAAACAAAAAGGTTATTGCTTCACCTTCACTTATAGCTCCATTTAAACAAGCAGGTGCGGTAGAAGCTAAAAACAATGGTAATAAATATGAACTTTTAATGGAAGTTGATGAAGAAAAAAATGGTATCGTAACACTCTACACCAATTTAACACTCAATGGAAAATTTCATAAGCAAAAAGCAAAAATACCACTCAAAGAAAAAGTCAATATCAATATGGATGATATTCAATTAAATGTGAGAGTCATACCATATAAATAACGTAAAAAGGAACAAAGTCCCTTTTTACTACGCTAACGCTTGCCGTCGCTGGTACAAGTATGTACATCAGCTCTGGTTCCAAAGCTAAAAATGACAAACTATTGTCATTTTTTGACGCTTTTCACTTCAGCAGAGGGCTCACGCACAGATGAACTGTACTTTAAATCAATCTATATTAGTATATACAGCTTGAACATCTTCGTCTTCTTCGATTTTATCAATCAATTTTTCAATATCTTCTAATTGCTCATCACTAAAACTTACAGGTGAATTTGGAATAT
>JALSQA010000123.1 GCA_026985685.1 Campylobacterales bacterium
AAGCCTGCTACTTTGAAAGATATACAAAAAGCAGCCAAACGTATTAAAATCGCTATTGACAATGGTGAAAAAATTGCTGTTGTAGGTGATTATGATGCAGATGGTGTTATATCTTCGGTTATTATTACAGAATTTTTTGATGATATTGGTGTTAATGTGACACTTAAAATTCCTAATCGATTTGAAGATGGGTACGGTATAAGTCCTAAGATTGTTGAAAAATTAGATGCTGATGTTATTATCACCGTAGATAATGGCATCTCAGCTGCTGAAGCTGGGAGAGTGTGCCAAAAACGTGGTATTGATTTGATTATCACTGATCATCATACTGTACCAGAGGAATTACCTTTAGCATATGCTATTGTCAATCCTAAGCAAGATGACTGTACTTTTCCAAATAGTGAAATATGTGGTGCACAAGTAGCATGGTATCTTTGTGCTGCTATCAAAGAAGAGATGGGATTAACTTATAATCTTTCAAAATTTTTAGATCTTTTAGCTATTGCTATCATGTCTGATATGATGGAGTTAAAAGATATCAATCGCACGATGGTACGTAGTGGTCTAAAGATGATTAATTCTAAAAAACGTCCTGTATTTCGTACAATAGGAACATTTTTTAACAAAAATAGTTTCAAAAGTGAAGATATTTCATTTCTTATTGGTCCGCTTATCAATAGTTCTGGTCGCATTGAAGATGCAATGCATTCTTATGAATTACTGAGAGCTAAAACTGAAAATGATGCAATGGATAAATTACTTTATATAGTGGATTTGAATAATCACAGAAAAGAGATAGAGTTAGGTTTGTTACAGGAGTCTTTAAAAAAAATAGAAGAAGATAAAAAGATTATTATTGTCTGGGGTGAAGATTGGCATGAGGGAGTTATCGGTATCGTTGCATCAAGATTATCAAGACGTTTTAATAAACCTGCCATTGTTTTTTCTATCACAGAGGGTGTAGCAAAGGGGAGTGCTAGAAGTGTTGGAGAGATAAATATCTTAGAACATATATCAAAACAAGCTGATTTGTTAAAAGGATATGGTGGACATAAAGGAGCAGCAGGAATGGGACTGTTGGCTGAAAATCTTGCTACATTTAAGATTAACATGGAAAAATCCCTTCAGGAAGTTGATGAAAAAGATTTTATAAATAAAACAGAAGTTTTAGGTGAGATTGATCCAAAAGCTATAGATTTTGAGTTGCTAGATATCTTAGAAGAACATGAACCATACGGACAAAAAAACCCAATGCCAAATTTTATATTAAAAAACGTCTATGTCAATATAGAAAAAGTGATAGGACAAAATCAAAACCACCAAAAAATACAACTTCTTAGTGATGAGGTAACACTTGAATCTATTCATTTTAATTTCACCGAAAAAGTCAATAGCGGTGATATGTTAGATATAGTTTGCACAGTATCAAGAAATGAATTTCGTGGCAAAGTATCACCTCAGCTGATGATCAAAGAGATACATCGCTAGGTAAAAGAAAATGTATCAAACCCATCATATTTAGCAAAAGAAAGGAGATATAAACTTTTTAAAAGATTTCCTTTTGAAAGATCATTAAGTTCCTTAAAAACACTATTTTGTATAGTGTCTGTTTGTTGATTTTTAATAACATCGTCTAAAACTATGGGCAATACTTCACATAAATTTTTAAATGCATCTTCTTCACCTGTAACCAAGGCATAAAATTTGTCTATAGAAACTCTTCTGATATTATCATGATTAAATTGTTGAGAATTGATAGTAATTTTCCATGGAATATTTTGAGAGTTTTTTGCGATTACTTCTACAAGCATACAGGTAATGTCTGCACTTTTTAAAATCATGTTTTGCATTGAAATATATGTTTTTTGTGCTGAAGATGAATTCATAGTATTGTGTTTGTTTTTCATCTCTACATAAATTTTACGTTCTTTATTGATGAGGTCAAAACCATTTTTAGGTACTTCCCAATTACCTGAAAAATAACGAAATATATTTTGGTGAAAGTAGCCAATATGGTTTGTATTTGATTTATCCATTTGTCTTATGATTTCATTTTCAATTACTTCTTCAATTTTTTTGTTATATATTTTTGCATCAAATGTAAGTTTTATTGGATCAATAAGGTTTTTATTAAATTTTTTTAGATTGATGTTGAAACGGTATTTTTCTACGGTTTCTTTAACATGTCTATATAAATTTTCATCTGAGATAAAAGAGAGATTATAAGAACCTATCATGATATACTGTCCAATAAAGTAATCAATGTTTTTCCTATACTTTGTGCTAAATTTACAGGAACAGCATTGCCTATTTGTTTATATTGTTGGGTAATTGATCCTTCAAATACCCAATCATCTGGAAAAGTTTGAATACGTGCATATTCTCTTACTTCAAAAGGTCTTGTCTCTTCTGGATGACATCTCTCGGTCTGTTTTTGAGCAGGTGAACATGTAAGAGTTAAACATGGTTCATCCCATGAAATACGCCTTGCTATACCTGTTTTACCACCACCTAAATAAAAACTTTTTTGCATATACTTTTTTTGAATATCAAGAGGTAAATCTCTCCAATACCCGCCAGGTGGTACTAAATCAAGTACCTCTTTTTTCTTTTGTGGGTAGCTTTGACCATTGGATTTTGGAACATCACAGTTGTATAATGCTCCTTTTTTTAAAGCATCTTTTAGAGTGAAGATGGTTTTATTTGGTGTTGGCCATTCTAATTTGGCTTTTTTTTGATACTCTTTTTTGATACCGATGATAAAAATACGCTCCCTCTTTTGTGGAACATGATGATATATAGCTTTTAAAAGTTTTGGTTCATATACATGATAACCAAGTTCTTCAAAAGTAGCTATGATAGTTTTAATAGTCTCTCCTTTATCATGGGAGAGTAAACCACGCACATTTTCTGCTAAAAAAACTTTTGCATTACTTTCTTTTAATGCTCTGGCAAACTCATAAAATAGTGTACCCCTCGTATCTTCAAGACCTCGTTTTTTCCCTGCATAGGAAAAAGCTTGGCATGGAAATCCTCCTGTTACTATATCTATACCTTGATATGGTGTAAAATCAATATTTTTAATATCGTCACAAATAACATTCCACTCAGGACGATTGGTTTTTAAACTTTTTGCTGCATATTTGTCAATCTCATTGAGTAGTAGATGGTTGATTCCTGCTTTTTCAAGTCCTAGAGCTAAACCACCAGCACCTGCGAATAGTTCAATACTATTGTAAGATTTTATATTTAACTGTTGTGATGGTGCTTTACTCATAAAATCTCCTTTTACTTAGCATTCATATATTAACAATTATATCTTATTATGACATAAAAATTTATCCAAGTTAAAAAATATGTCAATTTGAAATACTTTTGTAAATTTCAATACCCTAGTAACCACTCCAATACATTTACCACTTTTATCTCTCTATTATGATAAGTCTCCAATGTAGAAGGATCCTCAGATATGACCATACACGCTACATCACGCAGTCCTAACTCCTCAATTGTTTTAGCAAAAACTCTTAGCTCTCTTTGTCTTGTGGTTTTCTCTTTTAAAGAGATTGTCACTTGGACTAGAGCCATAATCTTTTGTTCTTTTTTCAGTACAAAATCACACTCCCAGCCTTGTGTAGTTTTATAATAGTAAACCTTATATCCTCTTCTAAGTAATTCTAAAAATACTATGGTTTCTAAATTGTTACCTCTGTGTTGTAAGTTTGGCACTCTGAGGATATTTGAGAGTCCTAAATCTATACTATAGTATTTTTTATCATTGACA
>JALSQA010000124.1 GCA_026985685.1 Campylobacterales bacterium
ACATCAATCAAATAAATTTCTTAAATAGTACCATCGCTGTTAGTGTTGCACCTATACTGAGTGTTACATTTAGTGCTATATTGCTAAATGCTTTAAGATAAGCACTCTCTTGAAGTAGCATTGTAGTTTCAAAACTAAATGTAGAAAATGTTGTTAATGCTCCTAAAAAACCAGTGATAAAAAGTGCTCTATATTCAGGTGCTACGATCTGTTCAAAATAGAGTGCTAAAATACCTATGATAAAACTACCAAGGATATTGACACTTAGTGTGCCAACTGGAAAGAAACCACCAAAAAGTTTCTGAACACCACTGGCTATCAAAAAGCGTGATATTGCACCCAAAAAGCCACCAATTCCTATATAAAGTAATGTAATATTGATCAACTTTTATCCCTCTTTATGTTTGTATCTTATTACTTCTACATCGCTTAAGGTGATTAAAGCTTCTTCTAAAAATGTATCAAGTAGTTGTATGAAGGTGTGTATTTTTTCATCAGTATCGATCATTTCTATGATAAGGGGAAGTGATTGTGAGATAGAGATTAGGTTGTAGCTTTTAAATTCACTATGGATACCCATACCTCCTACACTTTTATAAACTGTAGCTCCATGAAGTCCATTTTGTTTGGCTTTTTGTAAAATCACTTCCCATAAAGGACTATTCTCATATTTGTCATCTGTATTTATATATATTTTTAAAAGTTTTTTTTTGCCAAGTAGCCTTTTCATGCAAAAGTCCTTGTGTTAAATTTCCAAGGATATATTATAGTACTTTTTTACTACATTTTTAAATGATTGCATAAGTTCATCTGCATTTTTACCATCATCAGGGTAGGTAACTATGGAATCTTGCAGTTTTTGATCTAAAAATTCTTGAAGACCATTGAGGAGTTCATATGCACCGCTCCAGTCTGTTTTAGGAAGTAAAATTATATAGTTATCCTGATAGTCAAAGATTATATCACTATCACGAAAAACTATTTGAATACTCTTTTTTATCTCTATGTTTGTGTCATCATCAAGTTTTAAAAAAAGTAGTGAAAATTCTTCAAGCTGAGGATTTTCAAATCTTTCTATCAATGCGATGTGGTGAGAGACAAGTGCTTTAAAACTTGAAAGTGGGAAAAAATCTGTACTCATGTTAAAACTTCCTATATTTTTTGATCTATTTTAGCAATCCAAAAGGCAATATTTATATTATCGGCACTATTTTTGTAAACTTGAATATATTGTAACCATTCTTATATTCATATGCTAATTTCATATTATGGGCATTTAAAATACTATCTACTATATATAATCCTAAACCAAAACTTTTGGTGTTTTGATTGTTCCCCTGGGTAAAAGGTTCGATGTAATAGCTCAAATCATGTTCTAATTTCTCACCCAGGCTTAAAAATTCTATAACATCATCTTCTGCAAAGATATGAATTTTACCATCAGATGAATGTTTGATACCATTGTCTATCATATTTTTGATCGCGATACTAAATAGTTTAAAATCAACTTTTAACTGTAAATCTTCTTGTACGGTTATCTCCATAGATGAACTTTCTGCCATAGAAATATCTACTGCTTCATCTATTATATCTATGACACGATATATCCTTTTTTTCAAAAATGAGCCATCAAGAGTGATTTGCTCAATGGCTATAAACTCATTTAAGAGAGTTTCTAACCTTTGAAAAACAGAGATTAAACGCTGTTTTTGTCTATTTTCTGGTAACATCTCTGCTGAGATAAGACCTTTTGTGATAGGTGTTTTTAATTCATGCATGATGTTTCTCAAAAATAATTTTCTTGAATTGTTCAATTTTCTAATCTTATCCACAGAGTTATCAAAAGCATTTGCTACTTCTGAAATCTCATCACCACCATCCATCTTGCAATGAATATCAAGATCTCCTTTTGCAAATTTGTCTATCTGGGTTTTTAATTTTTTGATAGGGGAGAGTCGTCTGATAGTCCAAAGATAGGCTAAAAACAGGACAATAATAATACCACCGAATATAAGTTGTATATAAAGAATTTGTGTTCTGTATGGTTTGAATGCTTTGTCATATAACAATATAGCTTTTTTATTAATCGATTCTATTAAAAGATAATTGCTTTTTTTATAGTAGTAAATAGAGGAACTACCGATACGTATGCTAAGCTTTTGTAATACTTCACCCTTTTGTAGAACTTTTTTTATATCGTCACTATCTTTTATGAGTTTCATTTTATAAACCCCAAGCTCTTTTTGAAAAGCAGGGTTGATAGGTTGGCTTAGAAGCCTGTAAAGAGTGGCACGTGACACGATGGAGTAGCGTTCATTTAACTCTTGGGTATATTTTTGTTTATCATATTTTAACATATACAAATAGGCAACACCAACACCCAAGGCTGCTACCAAAAAGATAAAAGTGATATTATAAAAAATTGACTTTTTCATCTATCACTTATATCATTGTGTAAATTTATATCCAACTCCTCGTACGGAATGGATATAAGTTGGATCTTTTGGAACTTCTCCAAGTTTTTGACGAATTCTACCTACAATAACATCGATACTTTTGTTAGAACTTTCTTCACTTATAGCTTCTACATTGTAAATTAACTCTTCACGAGAGACAACACCGCCCTCTTTTTGAGCTAGATATTTAAGTATTCCATATTCTGCTTTAGTTAAGTTTAGTGGTTCTCCTTTTAGTGTGATGAGCTGTTGCTTTTCATCGACTTGAATATCTTTTGGTTTTGGTTTTGCTTTGCTTTGTGAAGAAGCAAAATCATTACTTTTTCGTCGAAGCAGACTTCTAATCCTCGCTTCCAGCTCACGTGGATTGTATGGTTTTGGCATATAATCATCTGCACCACGTTCAAGTGCTTCTACTTTGTCCGTGATATCATGTCTTGCTGAAGATATAATGATAGGAATATCATATCTTTTTCTTATATCCTTGCAAACCTCCAATCCGTCAAGTCCAGGTAAGGTTAAATCAAGTATCACCAAATCAAATTTTTGGGTATTTAGTGTAGATAGTCCCAAAAAAGGATCTTCTATATTGGTCACTTCTATCTCAAATTGTGCCAAGTATTCTGTCAATATTTCAGCTAACTCCGCATCATCTTCAATCATTAGTATTTTTATCATAATCTTTTCCGTTTTTGTATACTTTAGCATAAAAGGTTAATATAGTATAAATGCCTGTATATTTACCTTAAATAGATATAATAATTTATAAAAACAAATAAATTTAGCTGGTTTGTATAGTGTGGATTATATTGTTATTTTTGATGAAGATACGCCATTAGATCTTATCAAACTGATTAAACCTGATATTCTTGTAAAAGGTGGAGATTATGAAGCCAAAGAGATTGTAGGTAGCCAGATTGCCAAAGAGACAAGAGTTGTTCAGTATAAAGATGGTAAAAGTACAACAAAAATTATTCAAAAGGTACAGGCATTATGTTCAAATTGATTCAAGAGCAGATACAAGAGCATCAAAATATCGCACAAGTATGTCTTGATGAGTTGCAAAATCATATACATATGGCATGTGTTTTGACAACAGATACACTAGCTCATAGTAATAAAATCATTTTGTTTGGTAATGGTGGATCAGCTAGTGATGCCCAGCATATTGCGACAGAATTAGTTGTCAGATACAAAGAATATCGTCAAGCTTTACCTGCTATTGCGTTAAATTGTGATACTTCTGTTTTGACAGCTATTGGAAATGATTATAGTTTTGAAGAGATATTTTCTAGACAAGTTGAAGCATTGGCACAAAAAGGTG
>JALSQA010000125.1 GCA_026985685.1 Campylobacterales bacterium
CATCTTTTGTGACATGAAAACTTTTCCAGCCGTTTGACTCCAGGTACATCAATCTTTCACCAAAATTTCCTACTGCGTATTTCATCTTGTAGATGACAAAAGTTCCACATAAAATGGAAGCAAAGATATCGTCATATTTTACAGGTGTTTGAAATCCTTCAAAACTGTAGCTGTGTATTGCTTTTAGAGTGTGGTGAAGAGATTCATTTTCTGCGGTTTTTTTAGAAAGGGTGTAATACGCAGGAAATGTAATAGCAGGATCTTCTATCAGATCAGAAATGTATAATTTTACTTTTTTATTAAATGCCATGTTATTTTCTTAAAAACTTCAAAGTAGTTGCTATGATATCATCGTCATCTTTGCTAGGTGATGTGAGATACTCTTTGGTATCGTTATCAAACTCTATCGTAATTGAAGTAGCATAGCTAGAGATTCTGTGTATACTCTTTTGTGATGCCAAGATTTTAATAACGATAATCTCTAAAAATTGTTTTGTCATGTTATCTAACTTACCGAATCGATCACACATCTCCTCTTCTATCTCATATACTTCTTTTGCACTTTCACAACGGCTCAAACGTCTGTAAAGCTCTAATCTTATACGATCTTCACCTATCACATCACTATTTAAAAATGCACTGACAGAGAGTTTAACTTCTACCTCTTTTTTAGCGACTGTTTTTTCATTTAGTAGTGTATTTAGAGCATCTTCTAACATTTTCAGATATAAAGAGTAACCGATATTTTTGATATGACCGCTTTGTGCTTCTCCTATGAGATTTCCACCACCTCGAATCTCCAAATCATGATATGCGAGTACAGAACCACTACCAAGAAATGAGTTTGATTCTAAGGCGATTAGTCGTTTTTTTGACTGATCGCTTAGTGTATCTTTGTTTTTGACTAGAAAATAACAATACCCTTGCCTTTTTCCACGCCCTACTCTACCTCTGAGCTGATGTAAATCAGCCATACCAAAATTGTCAGCATTTTCAACTAGCATTGTATTTACATTTGGGATGTGTATACCTGATTCGACGATTGATGTACTTAGAAGTAGATTGTACTCTCCTGCTTCAAAACGCATCATCTCTTTTTCAGTCACAGCTGGGGTGATTTTTGAGTGTAGTACCAAAATCTTTATATTTGGCAATATCTCCTGAAGCTGTTTTTTCTTATCTTCGATAGAAGCGATACGATTATGTATATAAAAGATTTGCCCACCTCTGCGTATCTCACGCAATACTACTTCTTTGATCAATTTCTCTTCATACTCTTTGACAAATGTTCTGATATCTTCACGATCCAAAGGAGGTGTGAGTAGTTGGCTGTATTGTTTTATGGAACTTAGAGCCATATTTAGACTTCTTGGGATTGGTGTAGCACTCATGGAGAGTACATGAAGATTTTCTTTGAAATTTTTAAGTTTCTCTTTTTGTTTGACACCAAACTTATGCTCTTCATCCAAAATCAAAAGAGCAAGATTACTAAACTCCACCCCAAAAAGTGCATGAGTTCCTATACAAACATCAATACTTCCATCTTTTAGACCTCTTAAGATCATGGCTTTTTCTTTTGCAGTTGTAAAACGATTTATCTTCTCAACACTGATACCATAAGAGCTAAAACGTTCTTTAAGAGATTTGTAGTGTTGTGTACTAAGTAGTGTAGTAGGTGCGATAAAAGCAGCTTGATATCCACTTTTAACCGCAGCAAATATTGCATTCATGGCTACTTCTGTTTTACCAAAACCTACATCACCACTCAAAAGCATATCCATTACTTTGCCACTTTTTAAATCATCAAATATTTGCTCTATCGCTTTGCTTTGATCTTGTGTATAGACAAATCCTGCATCATTTTGAAATAGCGTCAATGATGGAAAATCTATCTTGATCACAGGTGCCTGTGTAAGCTCACGTTGTGCTGCAATCTCTATAATCTCTTTGGCTATCTCAAATAGTTTGGTTTTTGCTTTGGCTTTTAGTTTACTAAAGCTTGTTTTGCCTAGTCTGTCTAATACCGCTAAATTTCCACCATCTGAGATATATCGATCTATGACATTTAAATTTTCAACAGGTACTAAAAGAGTATCATCGCCTTGATATGCTATCTCTACAAAATCACGCATGATACCTAGAACTTTTGTATTTCTTAAGCCTTTAAATATACCTATACCATAGTTTTCATGTACTACATAATCACCACTTTTTAAATCATCCAAAACCAATGTAGCACGTTTTTTTCTTTTCTTTCTCTCTGGTTTATTAAGTGATATTATTAACCTATCATCTGAAATAAGATTGATGATATAATCAGCATATAAATATTTGATATCATCTTCAATTGGAAGATCGTGTTGTTTTACTATGGCTTCATGATTTGCGATAATCGTTATCTTTTTATCTTTGTGGTAAGCTAAAAAATCTTTTATATTTACTGCCTGAACAGGTTTGAACTTTTTAGCGTCAGGAATAGCTGGAATATTAAGCAATATATCCATCTTCTCTTTTTCCTCACCAAAAGAGAAATACTCTTGGATATCTTCTCTCAAATCAGTTGAACAAAGAGGTTTTAAAACTTTACAAAGATCTTCTTTATATTTTTGTAAACACCAAAAGCCTAAAGACTGCATATCTTTGACAAATGCATCACTTTGAAAGCTCTCTAATTGATTTTGTATATCCCTATACATCTCTTCATCAAGAGCGAACAAAGCTGGAACTATAGTAATCTCTTCTAGTTCTTCACCCAAACTCTTTTGTGTTTGACTGGAAAATGGACGAATACTCTCTATCTCATCATCAAAAAGACTGATACGATAACCAGACTTACTATTTCTAGGATATATATCTATGATATCACCACGAAAAGAGACTTCCCCTTTTTCTTCGACAATCTCAACAAAATCATATCCCCAGTATAAAAGCATCTCTTTAAACTCAGTTAATGCTATAGTATCCCCAAAAGCAACTTTTTTTTCAGCAAAAAGTTTTTGTATTGGCAGGTCATGTATTAGAGTACGAAAAGGTGATAGTAATATCTTTTTATGCTTTTTACTTTTGTAATAGTTTTGAAGTGAATCTAAAAGAGTTATTAACTCTTCTTGATAAGGACGTAAATCATCTGCATAAGATGCACGAAAATCAGGCAATACATGGACATCATATCCTAGCATTTTTAAGACATCTCCAGCTAGTAGAGCATCTGCATCATCTTTACATAAAAGTAGTGTTGTATCATTTTTTTCTAAAAAATATTCATAAATTTTAGCTTGCAAAAAGAGCCTCGTTTTTTCTTGTTAGTGTAGTAAAGTAGTAATTAAACCCTTCTTTATTCTCAATTTTGTAATGCAACATAATGCCTATAACGATTTGTAATAGCATGAATCAATGGTTGCCAGGCAATACGATTTTCTTCTTGCAGGAGCTTTTTGAAATGTTTTTCATTTGCCACGAGAAAAGAGGCTGGATTTAAAATATTTCGTATATATTTGATCTCATAGTGAAGATGGGGACCAGTTGATAAACCCGTATTGCCTAAATAGCCAATAACCTCTCCTTTTGTAACAAAATCACCTTTTTTAACTTGTAAGTTTTTTAACATATGTCCATAAAGTGTTTTAAATCCAAAATCATGATCTATTATCACAAGATTTCCATAACCACCTTCTGTATAACCAGAAAACTCTACAATCCCATCAGCAGTAGCTTTGATAGGCAATCCCAGCTTCCCACCAAAATCAATACCATGATGAAAGCGTCTCTGGTGATATATA
>JALSQA010000126.1 GCA_026985685.1 Campylobacterales bacterium
TGATAAAAAAAGTAATATTTTAGTAGGTGCTGGTAAATCTGCACCAAGTTTTTCAAAAATCTCTTTAAATTTTGGAACAACATAAACCATCAAAATCGAAAATGCTACAGCAATAGCTATGATAACAGTCGTAGGATATCGCATAGCTGATTTTAATTTTTTACTATTTTCCATCATCTCTTCCAAAACTTCAGAAAGTTTGGTCAACGATTCAGACATATTACCTGTATTTTCACCAAGTTCTATCATAGCGATAGTAACATCACCAACTTGATATTTATATGGCATCATAGCTTCTGTTAAACTTTTACCTGAATTAAGATCATCATCTACTTGTTCAAAAAGTGCTTTTAAATCTTTATCAACAGTTGATCTAGTCACTTCACGGATACTATCATGAATAGATATACCCGCATTTGTCATAACCGCAAGTTGTCTAAATGCAGCTATTAATGCTTCAACTTTAATTTTCTTTTTACTCATAGCACCAAAGATACTTTCTTTCATGTCCGCAAAACGTAAATCAAGTGGAGCAGAAATTTCCATAGCTTTTAATACTGTACCTTGTGGAATTCTAGCTTTCATCATAGATATAGCATCTCTTCTTGTCAATGCTTTTATGATCTCAGCACCTCGTTTACCTTTTTGAATATACTTTACTTCATAATAATTCATGATTTAGCCACCCTATATACTTCTTCTATCGTTGTTTTACCATTAGCTGCACGGATAAGTGCATCTTTAAACATAGAGATAAATCCATTTTCATCAGCATATTTTGCAATTTTTTCTTTTGAACTTCCTCTTGCAATCATGCTTTGGATATTATCGTCAATTACAAGCACTTCTGAAATCATTTCACGACCAGCATACCCGGTATTGTTACATTTATCACACCCTTTGGCTTTATAAAACTGATGATATTCAGGTATAAATGGTCTAATCTCATTCATGATCTCAGTTGGTAACTCTGTTTTTATTTTACAGTGTGGACATACTTTACGAATCAATCTTTGAGCCTGTATCGCAACCAAAGCACCACTGATAAGATATGCTTCAATTCCCATATCCACTATTCTAGTTACTGCACTTACAGCATCATTTGTATGCAATGTAGAAAAAACAAGGTGTCCTGTCAATGAAGCTTCAATTGCAATTTTTAGCGTCTCTTTATCTCTAACCTCACCAATCATGATGATATCTGGATCTTGTCTTAGTATAGAACGAAGAGCCGATGCAAAAGTTAGATTAGCTTTTGTATTAACCTGAACTTGTTGAATCAAATTCATCTGATATTCTACAGGATCTTCAACAGTAATCATTTTCTTTTTCACATCTTTTATCGCATTCATACCCGCATAGAGAGTTGTTGTTTTACCACTTCCAGTAGGACCTGTTACAAAAATAATCCCATAAGGAGCATTCATGGCGTTACGAAATTTTTTATAATTTCCAGGATGCATACCAAGATCTTCAAGTTTTATCATAACTTTTGATTTATCCAAAATACGCATAACGATACTCTCACCTGTCATAATAGGCAAAGTCGAAATCCTAAAGTCATAATGCTTTTCCATGATCATTGAAGAGAAACGCCCATCCTGAGGTTTTCTCTTTTCTGCAATATCCAAATTTGCCAATAACTTCACACGTGAACTAAGAGGTGGATATATATCTTTATCAAAAACAAAAATCTCTTTTAACATACCATCAATTCTTGAGCGAACAATACAGTTTGTCTCTGTTGGCTCGATATGAATATCACTTCCCCCACTGATAATAGCTGTTTTTAAAATCAATTCAATCAATTTTAAAATACCAGAACTCTCTTCTACATCTGTAGGAGCTTTTGAGACAAACTCTTGTCTGATCTCTGCAATCAGATCTTTTACACTCTCACTAATCTCGATATTGTGAAGATGTTTATCTATCTGCTCAGGATTAGCAATAGCAATTTTAATCAATTTATTTCTAAAGATACGATGTAAATGTTCCTGGAGTGCGATATCAAAGGGATCTTTAACCGCAACATATATATTGATATCATCCTCTTTATAAGGCAAAATCCCAAGTTTACTAAGTTTGAGATAACCAGCTTTAGCTCCCAGGCTGTAATTAACCTCTTGAGAATATAAATCTACAAATTCTGTTTTAGTATTTTGAGCAAAAACAACTAAAAACTTATCTAAATCAATTGAAAAATTTTCATATATTTCATTTAAAAAGATAAGTCCATTTTTAAAAGCTTCAATCAATAAAATATTTAACGTATCAGTTGTAACCAAACCTCGTTTGATCAAAATAGAACCTAAATCATCACCACTCTCTTCATACTCTTGCTCAATAGAAGTTAAAATTTCTTGAGAGATAATTTTATTTTCAAATAAAAAGTCAATAACACTTAATGCTTTTCTCTCTTTCATCTATAATCCATTACCTTTATGATTTTAATTGTTGCAAATATTTTAAGACTTGCGATGATTTATACATTTTCAAATATGCTTGCAAAGCATTTATAGCATCTTTCTTTTTCCCTAGCTGCACTTTGGTTTTTGCAAATAAAATCCAGCTTTTTGATGCTTTTGGATTAATTTCATTGGCAATTAATGCCCATTTTAAAGCACTATTATATTTTTTTACTTGATAAAAACGATGTGCTAATTCCATAGCATATTTGATATTGTTTGTCTGTTGAAACTTTTTTCTAATTGATTTGATACTATTTTTGTGCTTATGCGTATTTACTTCAACAGATGATATTTGAATAAGAGGATTTGTTGTCTCTTTTTTCTTGGTGATTTTAGTTTGTGCCACAAAATCATTTGTTTTTATATTGTGAGATGATACTACTTTAGTTTGTGACTGTTTTGATTCTAATTCAGCTAAATCACTAAAATCATCTTCTATGATTTCAAGATTGACAATATTTCCATTTAACTCTCTTTCAACATTATCTAGTGTTACTTTAGCCAGGGTTGTGTGATGCTTTAACCCATAAGTTGAAATACTATTAACAGTATGAAAACTATGATATATCAAAAATGAAGATGTCGCCATGATCAATATAAGTAAAATTGAAAATTGTTTTACGAAGACTTTATCTTCAAAAATACTTTGGTGGTTGTGATTGATAACCTGGCTTAACTTCATGTTTTTCTCCTAATATTGTCTAAAATTTATAAAATTCTTAGTATCTAACTTTGTCGTATCCCAATTGGCTTAATGATATTGCACCATTTGTTCGTTTGTTTTTTATAATATGTGGTGTGATAATCACTACCAGTTCTTCTCTTATTTCACTTACTTTCTTTTGTTGAAAAGCATATCCTAGAAGTGGGATGTTGCCTAAAATAGGTACTTTACTTGTTTCTACACCTTTTTTACTACTAATCAATCCACCTAAAATAACTTTCTCTCCATCTTTGAGTTTAACGACTGAAGAGATCTGCTTTTTCATCAAGTCAGGTGGTAATCTTCTTACTCCTGATTCATCTGTTTTTACTCTTGATTTAACAGAACTTATAGAAGGATTTATCTTTAAAATAATCTCACCATTATCAGTAATTTCTGGTGTAATATCCAATAATATCCCTGCAAAAACAGATTTAACTACTTCATTATTAAATGTCTCTGTAGCTGCTGCTGATCCTGTTTGTCTTGAACTTGATGAGAGTTTGTAGTAAAGTTGATCACCTGAACTAAAAACCGCTGGCTGATTATTTAGTGTGACTACTTTAGGATTTGAAACAGAAGTAACATCACCTTGAGTTTTTAGAAACTTTACAACATCTGTAATACCTGTATTTCCAGATAGACGTAAAAACTTTGCATGAGCTGTTGGATTTGCATCTCCAAATTCATTTATTTTATCATCATTAAGTTTACTAAGATTGTTAGTTGTTAGCATTTCATACGCCATTTGCATATTTTGTAATTTATACAATTCACCCCAGTTTACACCTGTTTGACGTGAGTTATCTAATGTTACTGACAATATTTTTACATCAATCAAAACTTGCCTATGTAAACGATTCATCATAGAATGAACATATCTTGCAACTCGATTGATCTGTTTGGTTGTACCACTTACTGTGACCAAACCAGCTTCTCTATTTATAATTGGAGCAGGTGCTTTAAATTTATCAGAAGGAGAATTTAAAATCTCATTTAACTCTTTTTGCATATTTGCCCAAAAACTAAATTTGTCATTTGAAATGATAGAAGCACCAGTAGAGAGACTTCCTCCTTTAGAACTTCCTTCACCTCCAGAAGCACCATTTGATCCTGTATCTCCAGTCAAAGATATATCGGTATTACTTGTACCACTACGTTCAGTATTGACATAATCAATTTTAAAAGTTCTTGTTTTTAATCCACTAATACGAAGTACTTTACGCTCATAATCATAATCCAATCCTTTAGACGCTATCAAAACATCAAAAATTTCACCCAAACTCATATTTTTGATATTGATACCATAAAGTTTTTCAGAAAGTTTATCCTTAGCTTCACTATCTTTGGTAATCACACTAAAACCACACTCGTTGCTTAACTGGTTTAAAATCTCTGACGTAGCTACTTCTTGTGAAACTTTAATATTAAAAGCTCTGTTATTACAACTTTTTGCATCCAATACAGATACTGTAGCAAACATAGAAAATAAAAAAGCCCCAATGACTTTTGATGTTGTACTATTTAATAGTAATTTTTTCATTTTTATTCCTCAAACTTAATCTTTTATTTCCATTCTCATTTTTTAAATAAATTGCATTTGTACTAATTTTGACCAATGTATATCCGTGTATATTGTCATGGAGCTTGTACCATTTTCCACTTACCTTTACATGATCATTTACAATTGCCTGCAATACATCTGTTACTCTTACAGCAACTTTTGTGCCATCTTTTTTTATGATGGTTTTTGTATCTTTTGTTTTCTTGTTTAGCCTTATAAAAGGAGGCTTTACAGACTCAATCTCTTTTTCACTGACACCTACTCTTTTTTGACCGATACGCTCAAACATCATGTGATAATCTTTCACCAAAGCCAAACGCATATCTTTTGGTTTATCTTGTGCCTGTAGATTGTTAACCAAAAGTAAAACACTAATATTTATTACTAATTTTTTCATCAATACTTCATCCCCCAAACTGCAATTTTAAAACTACTTAACATCTTATCATCAGGTTTTTCCATTTTAATCTCCTTGATATCTATCACAAGTGGACTCTCTTCAATAGCATTGATAAATTTAATCATATTTGTAAACTTTGATTTAGACTTTACATCTATTTCAACAACATGAGTTATCTTTTGATAAGTAGGATTATAAAATTTATTACCTATTTTTTTAATCTCTACTTTATTTTTTTTAGCAAGTCGTGCAATATTATCTACAAATTTTGCCCAGTTTTCATCATCAAACAGAAGATAAGATAACTCTGTGAGAGTATTATCTACATAACTTATTTTGTAAATCGTATCATCATACTCTTGATGCTTTTTTTTCACAATATTTTTAAAAGAAGCTAATTTTTGTGGTGAATTTTGTGCTAAATAATTTCTCTCTTGATTTATCTTTGTTTTCACTTGCCTGATATTTTGCTCTGTATTGTGAAGTTTTTGATCTGTTTGTAAATATACAAATTGATAAATACTATATGCGACCAAAAGTCCAGCGACAAGGTAAAACATACTAACTTCAGATGGTTTTTTACTATAAAAGAAATCATCTATCTGTCCCAAAAAATCTTTTCTATCAACATTAGAACTTGCCATTTAATCCAACCTTTATCGCACTTTCATAGTATGAACTATTTTTATCTTTTTCAATCATATCGGTACTAACATCATAATGTTTTACCATTGCCATATCTTGCATCAACTCTGTAATATATTTATCCTTTTTACTACGTACTGTTACTGTAATAGTATTATTACTCTCTTTTGTTTGCAGAACTTGAGCGTGATGTTTATTTACTTTTTTAAATAGATCAGTCAAGATTTTTGCTTTCATAGGGTAATTTACTTTTTTCTGATAGATCTCTTTTAATAATTTTGTACGAAAATTCAAATCTTTACTTTTGTCATCAAGTAATTTATCTATATCTTTTTTTTCTTTACTAACTTTTTGCATATCCATTTTCATAGATTGACTCTGTATTGAAAGTTGTTGTTGCACAGAAGAGAGATGTTTTAAATCTTTTTGCAAAAACATACTTTCATATACATACTCATATGCTGGATATGCTATTGAGAGTAAAAATGAAGCTGCTATGACTTGTATAAGCTTACCACTTGGTCTGTTTTTCAGAGGTGGCGGTCTTTTAAAAATAGATATATTTTGACTCTCATCATGATCATCTTGATAAACCAAAGCTTTTTCTATCATCATAGTATGCAAAGCTTCTGGTTCTATTTCATTGGCATTTTTTGATATTTTAAATTCTAAATGTTTTGTAGGAAGATTGATATAATTATAACAAAACTCTTCAAGTCCTGTAATACGTCCTAATTCATTGCCTATGTAAACTTGATCAATATTATCTAGCCTATAAGCTCTTTTTGCATATAAAATAACATCATTGACATAAACAAACAACTCACCAAATATCTTCATGATCTGTTGTTGATATGCACTGTTTTCGTGTTGCATACCTGATTTTCTAAGCATTGCAAAGAAACTTTGTTCATCTACTCTTTTACCCAACTCTTTAGAAAAAGTATCAGATATATACTCTAATGAATATTTAATAGATTTTGAAAAAATATATTCTCCATTTGAATAAATAGAAACAAAAGCATCATCTTTATGAAAGTAAACAAAACAATCTGTTTTATCATATGGGAGTAAATTTTTGGTATAGAGTGCTTTCATCAAAAATGGTGTTGCTGTAATATAATCAAGATACTTAATATCTTTAAGCTCTCCAAAGATATTACTTAACACATCTTTGTCAATAGCTACAACATTAAATACTTTATATTCATCATCATCACGATTAGATTGAAAATAAAATATTGAGTACTCTTTATCAGTCTCTAATCCAAGTTCATCATAAGCTTTGATCTCAATAGCATCTCTTAAATCTTCTTCTCCAACACTATTTTCAATATCTACTGTTGAAGAGATGATATCTTTAGTTTGAACATAAGAGATATAAAAAGCACGATCATCAAACTTTTTAACACTCTCTTGTGTAATGATATTATCTTGATACTGATAAGATTTCAGTGAGTAGGGATCAACAGTTATGATACTCTTCTTACGCCGATCAATTAAACTCTTTTTTAGCATATCAACTACCTATTATAGAAATTAATAGGGTCAAAAACCGATAAAAGTTTAACTTTACCGGTTTTAGAAGTTGTAGCCAAGTTCTCCTAAAGATTTTTTATCTTTTGTCCACCCAGCTTTAACAACTACAAAGAGCTTTAAAAATGTCTTTTTTCCGTTTAGTTCTTCGATTAACTTACGTGCGTGATAACCGATTCGTCTCAGATTTTCACCATCTTTTCCGATGATAATTCCCTTTTGACTTTTCTTCTCTACCACAATTTGTGCATAAATCTTCTCTAATTCTGGAAGCTCTTCAACCCTCTCAATCACTACATCGGTGAAATAAGGAATTTCTTTAGAGGTTTTTTCAAATATTGACTCTCTTATCAACTCTTTATAGATATCTTTCATTTTATCAGTAGTTAAAATCTCAGGATCAAAATAGTATGGATGAGAAGGCAGATGTTTACAAATAGTCGAAAATACCATGGATCTATCTGTTCCTCTTTTGATAGAAACAGGGATAAGTTCAAGAAAACTCTCTTGATATTTTTGAAACTCTGTGATTTTAGAGAGTATCTTTTCATTTCTTACTTCATCTACTTTTGTAAGCAAAACAATATGAGGAATATTCTTTTTATTTAATTTTAAAAAGTTTTCATACTCTTTTAAACTATCTGTGACAGGAGATAAAAACAAAATCAACTCAGCATCACCCATCGCTTTGAGTGCTTCTTCTAACATAAATTGATTCATCAGTTTTTCACTTTCATGAATACCTGGTGTATCCACAAAAATAATTTGACAACACTCATGCATAGCGATGATATTTAATCTTTTTCTTGTTGCATTTGCTTTATGAGAAACCATTGCAAGTTTTTCACCTACAAAAAAGTTCAAAAGAGAACTTTTACCTGCATTTGGTCGCCCTACTACTGCTACAAAACCAGCTTTTTGTTCACAACTCATAAAATATACCGTGAAAGATCTTCATCACTTGCAACTTCATCAAGTTTTTGGCTTATCAAAGATTTTGTTACAGTTATAGTTTCACCTTTGTGTTCATCCGCATCATAACTGATATCCTCCACCACACGCTCTAATACAGTATGCAAACGTCTAGCTCCAATATCTTCAAGTTTTTCATTTGCAAGTTGTGAAATTTTTGCAATCTCTTTTATAGCATCATCTTCAAAAACCAATTCTACACCTTCAGTAGAGAGAAGTGCCTGATACTGTTTAAGCAAAGAGTTTTTAGGCTGAGTTAAAATCTTATATAATGTCTCTTCAGAAAGAGAACTAAGCTCAACACGGAGAGGAAAACGCCCCTGAAGTTCAGGAATCAAATCACTAGGTTTAGTAAGATGAAATGCTCCAGCAGCGATAAAAAGAATATGATCTGTTTTAACAACACCATATTTTGTATTTATATCACTTCCTTCAACAATAGGTAGTAAATCTCTTTGTACACCCTCTTTGCTAGGGTCTTGTCTACTTTGTGATTTGGCACTAACAGCAATCTTATCAATCTCATCTATAAAAATAATACCACCATTTTGTGCTCTCTCTAAAGCTTCTGCCTTAACTGCTTCAAAATCTAATATCTTTTCACTCGCTTCAGCTTTTAGGGCTTCTTTGGCATCTTTGACTTTCATCTCTTTTTTAATAGTTTCTGATTTTGCAGTCAATATCTTCATGAAACTCTCTTGAACTTTAATCATTTCAGGAGGCATAGAAGCATCACCAAACTCGCCCATACCACCGGAGAGTTCAATCTCTATCTCAAGATCATCTAATTCACCCGCACGAAAACGCTCTTTCATCTTTTCAAAACTGCGTTTATAATCCTCTTTTTTACTCTCACTAGCACCAGATGGTAAAGGAGGAAGCAATTTCTCAACAATCTTTTTTTCTATATACTCATCAATTGCACCTTGATTTTTCTCTTTATGCTCATTTTTGATCAAGTTTATAGATGCCATGACCAAATCTCGAACCATAGATTCTACATCACGCCCAACAAAACCTACTTCAGTATATTTACTAGCTTCTACTTTAACAAATGGCAAATTCATCATCTTTGCCAGTCGTCTGGCAATCTCTGTCTTACCTACACCAGTTGAACCTATCATGAGAATGTTTTTTGGACTGATCTCCTCTTGCATAACTTGATCAAGCTGCATTCGTCTATAACGATTACGAAGGGCAATACCTATGGCTTTTTTAGCGTCAAATTGACCGATAATATATTGATCTAAATAAGAGACTATCTCTTTTGGAGTCATATTCATGAATCACTCTCCTCTTTTGTAAGTGTATATGTTTTTATTTTATCACTTGTATATATACATAGTTCACTAGCGATCAGCAATGACTCTTTTACAAGTACCTCTTCATCTAAATCAGCATAGCGATCTAGTGCCCTTGCTGCTGAAATAGCATAATTTCCACCACTCCCAATAGCTGCAATCTTGCCATCTTCTGGTTCAACCACATCACCATTTCCACTGAGTATAAAAATATTATCAGTATTTAATACAATCATCATCGCTTCAAGTTGACGCATATATTTATCTTTTCGCCACTCTTTGGAAAATTCTATAACAGATTTTAAAAGATCACCCTTTTTCTGCTCCAAAATCCCTTCAAACATATCAAACAGATTAAAAGCATCTGCCGTACTACCAGCAAAACCAGCGATTATCTTGCCATGATATAGTTTTCGTATTTTGGTTGCATTTGATTTTAAAATAGCACTTCCAAAAGTAACCTGACCATCACCACCTATTACCGCTTTTTTTTCACCTTTACAGGCTAAAATCGTTGTAGCGTGAAACATTTACTCTCCCACAATATCAAGATGAAGTGTTGCATGAATACCATGACCTAGTTTCACAGAGATATCAAAATTACCCGCTGTTTTGATAGCATTTTTTATTTCAATAGCTTTTTTATCAATTTCAATGGACTCTTGAGTTTTCAATGCCTGGGCAATCTCTTCTTTAGTTACAGCACCATACAAAGAACCATTCGCACCAAGTTTATGCTTAATAATCAACTTTATATCAGCCAATTTTTTCTCTATCTCTTTTAATCTTGCAATCTCCTGTGCCTGTTCTTTTGCTTTAGCTTCCTGCTCCTTCTTCCACTCCTCGATCACCTCTGGGGTAGCTCTTTTAGCAAAACCCTTTGCAATCAAAAAGTTTTGACCATAACCATCTTTTACCTCTTTAATCTCTCCAGTTTTACCTAAACTTTTTACATCTTTGATGAGTAATACTTTCATTTAAAAACGTCCTTACATTAAATTTTAGGGGATTATAGCAAATAGTTGATTAGGCTGTCTATGCTCTATTTCATCATCTCGATCTTCTCTTCAATTTCAAGATATTGTTCAACTAGTTTTTCATATTCTGTTTCATAGTTTTGTAAAAGTTGGTGAAGTTCTTGTAATCCTTTTTCCTGATAACACTCAGGATCACTAAGACAGTTGTTTATCTCTTCTATTTCATCTTCTAGTGCTTCTATTTTTGGTGGCAACTCTTCATAAAGTTTTTTCTCTTTGTAGCTTAGTTTTACACTTCTGTTTTGTTCCCGTTTTATCTCTTTTGAATCTTGAGATTCTTGTGATGAAAGATCTTCAAGGGTTTTTAACTCTTTTTCAATTTCTAAGTATTCACTATAACTTTGAAAACTCTCTTCTACTAATCCATCACCTCTGAAAATAAGTAACTTTTTAGCTATTTTATCCACAAAATATCTATCATGAGATACAAATAACAATGCACCATCAAAGCTTTGTAAATACTCTTCAAGTATATTAATCGTTGCAATATCGAGATCATTTGTAGGTTCATCAAGTATGAGGCAATCATACTTTTTAGTAAAAAGTAGTGCAAGGGCTACACGGTTTTTCTCTCCACCACTTAAAATACCTATCTTTTTATCAAGATGCTCTTTGGGAAACAGAAAATTTTTCAGATATCCATAAACATGCATATTTTTACCACGTACATCTACACGATCACCGCCATTTGGGCAAAATATATCTATGATATTTTTATCATCATCTAACATCTCTCTTTGCTGATCGAAGTATCCTATGCGAAACTCACCACGTTTAATAACTCCTTCATCAACATCCAAATCTCCTAGTAAAAGCTTTAAAAGTGTAGATTTTCCAGCTCCATTTTTTCCAACAATGGCGATTTTATCTAATTGTAAAATACGCATAGAAAAGTTTTCTATCAACTTTTTATCGCCTAAACTTTTGGAGATTTTATCAACTTCAAAGAGCATTTTTTTTCGGTTTATATTTTTATCAGAATGGAAATTTTTCTGTTCACGCTCTAATTCTAGTTTCATCTTTCTAAGTACAGATGGATTTTTTTTGGCTTCTTCTCGCATCTGCAAAACTCTTTGCTTTCGTCCTTCATTTCTCTTTAACCTAGCTTTTACACCTCTATGTAGCCACTCTTCTTCACTTTTTAGAAGTTTCAAAAGTGTTTGGTGGCTTTTTTGCATAGATTTTAAAAGTGCCTCTTTTGCGACAATATAATCACTATAACCACCTTTGAAAGAGCGAATTTTTCCCTCTTCTATTTCAATAGACCTTGTTGCTATATTGTCTAAAAAGTATCTATCATGAGATATAAAAAGCAGTGTAAATTTTTCACGCAAAAGAATTTGTTCTAAAAATTCGACCATATAGACATCTAAATGGTTTGTAGGTTCATCAAGAAGTAAAATATCAGGTTTTTTTAACAACAGTCCAGCCAAAGCCACACGCCTTTGCTCTCCTCCGCTTAGTGAAGTAACTGCTCTGTTTTCATAGATTTTTAGATCAAACTCTTGTAAAATACGCTCTACTTTATCCTCAAGACTCCAGGCATTGTGTAAATCCAAAAAAGCACTTAGCTGTGAATGTTCACTTAAAAGTGTTTTATTTTCAAACTCTTTGGCTAAAAGCAAACTAACTTCATCAAAACGCTCTTTGGCACTTTTAAGCTCTTTTAATTCATTTTCAATCGCATCTTTGACACTAATACCTTCGTCAAAAACAGGTTGCTGATCAAGCATTTCTACTTTGATATCTTGCTGCACGATACGTCTGCCATCATCAAAATCCAAACTACCCTGACAAATTTGCATCAAAGTAGACTTTCCACCACCATTTTTAGCGATAATAGCTACACGTTCACCTTCATGAATACTAAAATCAATCTCATCTAAAACAATATTTGTTTCATATGCTTTACTAAGCCCTATCAAATCTAAAAGTGCCATCAAAGATACCTTTTGGGATACTCAAAAAACAAAACATCTCCTTTTTTCGTACCAAAATCTTCCCATGAAGAGATATCAAAAGAGATACCTACAACTGAACACGTTGGAAGATTATCCAAATTAAGATCACTTACATGATTGATTAAGTAAGTCAAAGCAGGATTGTGTCCTACTAACATAAGTTTTGAAATATCATCATCAACACTAGAGATGATATCTATCAATCTTTGCATAGATGCTTCATAAATCAATGGTTCATATACTATATTTTCTACACCATAACCAATCTTTTTACATATAATAGAGGCTGTCTTTTTGGCACGTTTTGCTGGACTAGACAAAACCAACTCTGGTAAAACTCCTTTTTGATATAACACATCTCCAATCAAAGGTGCATCACGCTCACCACGTTTATTTAATCCTCTCTCAAAATCACTACTTACCATACTATTCCAATCAGATTTAGCATGTCTTAACAGATATAATTCTTTCTTCACTTTTTGCCTTTATCAAAGTTGCCTGATTATAACAAATTTATAACATAATTTAAATATGATTAAATACTCTTTCGTGTATCATGCACTTATGAATTATTTTCCCGCATTCCTAAAATTAGACAATTACAAAATTCTCATCGTTGGTGGTGGGAGTGTTGCCACTCATAAACTCTCAAAAGTACTTGACTTTTGCTCAAATATTGAGATCATTGCTGAGCGTTATAGCGAAGAGATGCTCTCTATGATCATAGATCATAAACTATACTATAAAACCAAAGTATATGAAGAGGGTGATGTTAAAGGGTATGATATGGTTATCATTGCCGTAGACAATTTAGATTTGCAAGAGCAGATTTTCAATGAAACTCGTAAGATGAGAACACTTTGTAATGCCGTTGATTCCGTGGCGTATTGTGATTTTATATTTCCTTCTTATATCAAAGAAGGTGATTTAACAGTTGCTATATCCACATCTGGAACTTCACCTGCCATAGCTAAACATCTAAAAGAGTACCTAAAAAACTCTATACCAAACTCGTTACATGATTTTTTAAAAGAGATGAAAGAGGTACGTTCAACTTTACCAAAAGGAAAAGAGAGGATGCAGTATTTAAATCAAAAGGCTAGAGAGTTTTTTGAACCAAAACAAAACAACAAACAATAATCATGAAAACTGTATAGGATCGATATCTATTTCACATCCTTTGCATTTGCATTGATGTGCTACTTTCAAAAGTGCTTTAGTCGAGTTAGAACGTAAAAGAACTTGAAAACGAAATTTTGATGCTATTTTAGCGATAGGAGATTCTCCAAATCCAACTACTTCTATATCTGTTTTATTTTCTAAACACTCTCTTAAGTTATCTAATATTTTGAGTGCTTTTTGTTTACTTTTGTCAGCAATCATGATCTTCATCAGTTTTTTAAAAGGTGGATAAAGCTCTTTTCTATAAGCTAATTCGTCTTTCAAAAACTTTTCATAATCATCAATATAGTGACTAAAAAACTCTTCATTGTTACTCACAATGATAACTTTTCCCTCACCTTTTCTACCACTTCTACCAGCAACTTGCAACAACAAACTCAAAGCTCTCTCACGAGATCTAAAATCAGCCATCGCCAAAATCGTATCTATCCCAAAGATCACTGCAAGACGGATGTCATGATAATCATGTCCCTTCGATAACATCTGTGTTCCTACAAGGACATCAATCTCTCCATCATTAAAAGATTTTAAAATCTTCTTTAGCTTTGTTTGAGTTGTCACCTCATCACGATCAAATTTCACAAAGTTTTTTTCTGGAAACTTTTCACTAAGTTCATATACAACTTGTGCAGTGCCTATTCGATTTGTTCTAAGTTGATCACTTTTACATGAAGGACATATTTTGGGAATACGCTCCATATAATTACA
>JALSQA010000127.1 GCA_026985685.1 Campylobacterales bacterium
TTTAGTAGCTCTTATTATAGGATTGATTGTAGCAGCGATAGTATTTTTCATAGTTAAAAACTCTATTTCAAAAAACAATAAAATAACTGATAACAACCGTGCAAGTATCAATACACTCTTTACTATACCACTAATATTTGCAGCGGCTTTGCTTAGTTTTGCACACGGAGCCAATGATGTTGCCAATGCTATTGGACCACTTGCAGCTATTAGTGATGCTGTAACAAGTGGAGGTATCTCTGCAAAAGCGGGTATTCCTTTTTGGGTGATGGCAGTTGGAGCTATGGGTATTTCTGTAGGATTGGCACTTTATGGTCCAAAACTTATCAAAACAGTAGGTTCTGAAATCACTGAACTTGATCAAATGCGTGCTTTTTCTATCGCAATAGCTGCTGCTATTACTGTGATCATAGCTTCTCAACTTGGACTTCCTGTTAGTTCCACACATATTGCAGTTGGTGGTGTTTTTGGTGTTGGTTTTTTAAGAGAGTGGCTTGATACAACAGATGAACAAACACTTCTTTTACAAAGAGAAGAAGAAATCTCAAAAATAGAAAAAACATTTCATGCTTATCAACATGAACTTCAAACACTTGAGGCAAAAGAGAGTAAAAAGAAATCAGATTATCAAAGGATTGTTTCACTTTACAAAGATATTGATGAACTTGAAGAAGAGATTAAAATAGCAAAAAAACAGCTCAAAAGTGTTTTAAAAATCAAATATGTAAAACGTGATGCTGTCAAAAAAATCATTGCAGCTTGGATTATAACTGTGCCTGCAGCTGCTTTTATATCAGCTTTGATTTTTTATATGATTAAAGGAATATCTCTATAGTTAATCATATATCTTTGGAAATGGAGACTTTAGTCCCCTCTAGCAGAAGTCAAGTTAAAACTTGACTTCTAAGGATTTATTCCTCTTTTTTAGCCGCTTGACTTAAAGGTAAATATTCCTGGAAATGGCTATCATAATATGAAATTTCACAACTAGCAATATCATAATGCCAAGCATTTAAAAAAAGTTTACCTTCTTCTACTCTCTCTTTGACTGCTGGATACGTTAAAAGATTATCAAGTTGTAAAATAGCTGAAACTTTTTCTGTCAAATCAAGCTTATCTTCTTTTGAAAAATCTTCAGGTATATGCTTTGTTACAAAATTTTTTGCTTCTGCACCAATCTCTAACCATTTTTTTACATGAATTAACGAAGGGTTTTCCAATTTTTCAGATTTAAACAAAGATGCAATTGCCCCACATTGTGAGTGACCACAGACAATAATATCTTCTACTTCAAGAACACTTACAGCATACTCGATAGCCGCAGCGGTAGCATGAAAATCTTCATCAGGCTTATAAGGAGGTACAAAATTTCCGATATTTCTCATGATAAAAAGATCACCAGGACCAGTATTTGTGATGAGATTTGGTACAACTCTTGAATCACAACATCCAATAAAAAGAATTTTTGGATGTTGTCCCTGTTGTGCTAGGGAAATAAACTTATGCTCATATTTTTTATATTTATCTTGTTTAAACGCTTCGCTTCCAGTGATAATATCATGAATATTCATGTACTATTTTCTCCTTTTTTATGATAATTCTAGTAAATATAGCTTCTTTCTCTCTGATGAACTAGCAATATTTGCTTGCATACGATACTTTGTAACTGTTCTTCTTCCTATTTTTATATCAAATTTTTTCTCCACTTCTGCAACAATTTTATTGTCACTAAGTGGCTTTTTGTGATCTTCATGTCTTATAACCTCTTTGATAAATTCCTTGATCTCTGTATTTGATGTTTCACCATCTTCTCCCATTCCAATAGCAAAAAAACTCTTAATTGGGAAAATACCTCTCTCACAAGAGAGATATTTATCAGAAATTGCACGAGATATAGTAGAGTGATGACGCTCCAGCTCCATCGCAAGATCATCTAGTTTCATAGGTTTTATAGGACCGCCAGTAAAAAAATCATATTGATACTCTACAATCATCAAAGCGATTTTTGTCAATGTTGCTTTTCGCATATCCAGGGCATCTACGAGTAACTTGGCATCTTTGATTTTCTCTTTTACAAAATCAAATTTATCTTCTATCCCACCCAATTCTATCTCAATGGCAGGATAATATGCTTCATTTAAACTCACTTCAAATTTACCATTTTTAGTTTCTATCAAAATATCTGGAATAATTTGGGCTTGTTCTTTTTGGTATGCTATGGCTGGTGGATTATGAAATTTTTTGATCACACGTATAGCATCATTGAAAAATTTCTCTTTTTTGTAAGATTTAATATTTTCAAAATCTTCAATAATACGCTTAGTGCAATGATAAACACCATCATCTAAATCATAATGATCAAGTTGAAATAAAAATGACTCCAGTAAATCTACAGCACCAATACCATGAGGCTCAAGATAAGCAAATTTTTTACGAACACTCTCTACATCTTCTACACTTTCACCTATATCTTTAGCAAATTGTTTAATATCCACATCAAAATAACCATTTGTATTAAGATTGTCGATAATTGCATAAGCTATTTTTTTTGATTTTTTTGTTAGAAAAAGAGGTGGTACAATTTGCTCAAATAAAATATCATAAAGTGATTTTTCAGAAGAATTCATCGCTTCTATCTCATCTGTGACAGCATTTTTCTGATAATGCTGACGCTCTTTTGGATGATGTGTTCTAGAACTTACTTCATTACCTGATTTTATTTCAACAAACGGATTCTCTTTTGTAACTTCATCTAGTGTCTCTTTTAATGAAGATAAATCTGATTGCAATATCGGTAGCCAACTACGCATAGTTTGAGAAAGTTTTTGTTTTTGTCTTGTACTATGACGAAGTTTCATATTTTAAAATCCTCACCAAGATAGTGCTTACGAACAAGCTCGTTGTTTGAAATTTGTGAAGCATCACCCTTTGCCAGCAATTCTCCACTTTTAATCACATAAGCTCTATCACAAATAGATAAAGTTTCACGTACATTATGATCTGTTATCAAAACACCAATACCAAGATCTTTAAGATCAGACACAATACTCTGGATATCATTGACAGCCAATGGGTCTACTCCAGCAAAAGGTTCATCCAAGAGTAGAAAATTTGGTTCAATTGCCAAACTTCTTGCAATTTCACATCTTCGTCTCTCGCCTCCGCTAAGAGAAATCCCCAAACGTTTACGAATATGTCCAATATTAAATATTTCTAAAAGCTTTTCAACACGTCTATGTTGCTCTTTTTTATCAGATAAAGCAAGTTGTGCTGCTAGCATTAGATTATCTTCTACACAAAGTTCTTTGAAAATACTTGATTCTTGAGGTAAATACCCTACCCCCATCTTTGCACGTACATGAAGAGGTGATTTGGTAATATCTTTGTCATTTAGATAAACAGCACCTGAACTAGGGGATATCAAACCACAAATCATATAAAATGTCGTTGTTTTACCAGCACCATTAGGACCTAAAAGCCCTACTACCTCTCCACTCTTTACATCAAGAGAAAAATCTTTAATAATAGGTGTTTTTTTAATTGTTTTGAAAAGATGTTCTGCTCGTAATGTGTGACTCATAAACCTATCCTATTTTGTACTCTCTTTTTTCTCCAGCGGAGATGATCTCTACAGTTAAAAAGTCAAAACCGTATGCCTCTAAAATCTCTGCAAATTTATCATCTGCCCACTCTACAAAGTGATATCCTGGGCTTTGTAAATTTTCCAAAAGTCCACTCTGTATAAATTTGCTCGTACCTTCATTGTAAATATCATAATGAAAAATACGATCATCATAAACATTCATAATAGAAAATGTGGGAGAAGTTGCTTCCTCTTTGATACCAATATATTCAACAAATGCTTTGACCAAAGTTGTTTTTCCACTAGCAAGTGTACCTTTAAGCAAAACAATCCCACCATCTGGTAATTTTTGCTTAATTTTTACAACTACATCATTTATTTCATGTATAGATTTTATCATAATTTATAACAAATTGGAAGTTTTTACAATAGTTTGCAAATGTTTTTTTGCACGATGTGAATCTATAGCCTCTTTTGCCATTTCGATTCCCTCTTGCATATCTCTTGCTTTGCCCTCTACTGCAAAAGCCATAGCAGCATTTAGTAAAACTATATCTCTTTTTGCACCTTTTTCTTTAGTATCAAAAATATCTAAAGTAATTTGTGCATTATACTTTGCATCACCACCTAAGATAGCTGAAGATGGGGCAAGTGAAAAGCCATATTCCTGCGGATCTATGATAAAATCTGTTGTTCTTTGATCTTTAAGCATTGTCGCATATGTCACATCACAGATACTAATTTCATCCATTCCATCTTTACTACTTACAGCAACTGCGGACTTTGTATCTAAAAGTTGCAAAGCTGAGATAATTCTACTTAAAAAATCATCACTAAAAACACCTATGAGATATTTCTGTGCTCCAGCAGGATTGGTAAGTGGTCCTAATATATTGAAAATAGTACGATGATCAAGACTTTTTCTAATAGGCATGACATACTTCATAGCAGGATGATGATTGATAGCAAACATGAAAGTAAAACCTGTTTCTTCTAAAAGTTTCACCTGTTTTTTGGGATCTAAGTTTAAATTTATACCAAGTGTTTCAAGCATATCTGCTGAACCTGAATTGCTCGTAATAGCACGATTGCCATGTTTTGCAACATAACAATCCATAGATGATAACAGTAATGCAACAGTAGAAGAGATATTAAAACTACCACTTTTATCACCTCCTGTACCAACAACATCTATCAATTTTGCTCTTAATTCTTCATTCATATCCAGCTTGATAGAATGAGAACGCATCACTTCTACCGCTGCTGCAATCTCCTCGGCACTTTCACCTCTTTGGTAAAGTTCTACAAGATAGTTTTTAGCCTCATCTTCTGGCATAGTACCATTAAAAATATTTTCAAACTTTTCTTTAGCTTCATTAAACATCATATTTCCTTTACATACTCATCTTTTTTACTTTTGGGTATTGATTTTGTTACAGGAATCTGTAATACTTCATAACGAACTTTTTTTTCCAAATAAGCAATCTCAATAATATCACCTACCTTTACATCTTTTGCAGGTTTGGCAACAACACCGTTTATAGAAACAACTTTAGACTTACACATATCCTCAGCAATAGCCCTTCTTTTTGTAATATTTACACTATTTATAAATTTATCAACTCGCAAAAATAACCTTTGAACTTTTTTTGCATTCATTTTAGTGAAAATATGTATAATTTACGATAAATTATTATAGAGGTTTGTGTATGAAAAAAAATATTAAAAAAGCTGTACTAGCTTATAGTGGTGGTTTGGATACAAGTATCATCTTAAAATGGCTGCAAGATGAGTATAATTGCGAGGTAGTAACATTTACTGCTGATTTGGGACAAGGTGAAGAGGTCGAACCTGCACGCCAAAAAGCACTTGATTTTGGTATAAAAGAAGAAAATATATTTATATTAGATTTAAGAGAAGAATTTGTAAAAGATTTTGTATTTCCTATGTTTAGAGCAAATGCTATATATGAAGGTGAGTATCTCTTAGGAACATCTATAGCTAGACCACTTATCGCAAAGAAACAGATAGAAATCGCCCACAAAACGGGAGCTGATGCAGTAAGTCATGGTGCAACAGGAAAAGGAAATGATCAAGTAAGATTTGAGTTGGGTTATCTTGGACTTGATCCCCAGATTGCAGTCATAGCCCCATGGAGAGAGTGGGATTTAAATTCTCGTGAAAAACTTCTGGCATATGCAAAAGAACATGGAATACACATAGAAAAAAAAGGTAAATCATCACCATACTCAATGGATGCAAACCTTTTACATATCTCATATGAAGGTCAAATCCTTGAAGATCCAGCACAAGAACCAGAAGAAGATATGTGGCTGTGGACTAATTCACCTGAAAATGCACCAGATGAAGCAGAATATATCACAATCAGTTACAAAAATGGAGATCCTTATGCTATAAATGGCAAAGAAATGACACCTGCTACTATATTAGAAACACTAAATACATATGGAAACAAACATGGAATCGGTCGTATTGATATTGTAGAAAACAGATACGTCGGTATGAAAGCCAGAGGATGTTATGAAACACCAGGCGGGACGATCATGTTAAAAGCACACAGAGCTATAGAATCAATAACTCTTGATCGTGAAGAAGCACATCTAAAAGACGAACTTATGCCACGCTATGCAAAACTGATCTACAATGGTTACTGGTGGTCTCCTGAGAGAGAAATGCTACAGTCAGCGATCGATAAAACACAAGAAAATGTCAACGGTGAAGTAAAACTAAAACTTTACAAAGGCAATGTAATAGTTGTTGGAAGAAGTTCAAACGAATCTTTGTATTCAGAAGAACACTCAACATTTGAGGAAGATGAAGTTTATAATCAAAAAGATGCCGAAGGATTTATCCGTCTAAATGCACTTCGTTTCATCATAGAAGGTAATAAACAACCCAAACGTTTAGAGCGAATGCATAAAAATAAAGATACACTTTAACAAACTAATCAAAGGATATGTACATAGCACATCCTTTGATTTTATTTTGCTTATCCTACAACATCTGCTATAATCTTTGCAGCATCTGAAAGTAATAGGTCAAGATGTGACTGAGACTTAAAACTCTCTGCATATATCTTGTAAATATTTTCCGTCCCAGATGGACGTATAGCGACCCAGCCATTTGTGGCAACTATTTTTACACCTCCTATAGAAGCACCATTTCCAGGAGCATGAGTAAAGATATTTTCTATCCTTTCTCCTGCTAACTTAGTCACAGCTATATCTTCAGCACAAAGATTTTTAATCTTTTCTTTCTCTTGTGGTGTTGCAGATATATCTACTCTTTGATAATAAGAAGTCCCAAAACGATTTTGTAACATTTGATAAATCTCTGAAGGGTCTTCTTTTCTTTTTGCTAATATCTCCGCAGCTAAAAGATTGAGTATGATTCCATCTTTATCTGTTGTCCATACTTCTCCACTTTTACGTAAAAATGAAGCTCCAGCACTCTCTTCTCCACCAAAGCCCAAATCGCCATCAAAAAGTCCCAGTGAAAACCACTTAAATCCAACAGGAACTTCATAAACTTCTCTTTGCAGAGATTCACATACACGATCTATCATGGCACTTGAGACCAAAGTCTTACCTACTTTAAGATCACGATCCCACTCATTGCGATGCATAAACAGATACCAAATTGCCACACTTAGATAGTGATTTGGATTCATCAAACCTTCACTTTCTGTTACAATACCATGCCTATCTGCATCAGCATCATTTCCAAAAGCAATATCATAATCATCTTTTAACTTTAAAAGTGAAGCCATAGCATATTTAGAAGAACAATCCATCCTAATCTTACCATCATGATCTAAAGGCATAAAAGAAAAAGTAGGATCAACCTTTGGATTAACGATATTAAGTCCTATTCCATACATTTCTTCTATCTTTTGGTAAACTTCTATACTTGCCCCACCCATTGGATCAACACCTATATTTAACTTTGCATTACGAATTGCATCCATATCTATAATAGAATTAAGACTTTTGACATAAGGTGTCACAAAATCATAACCTTGTATAAAATCACTTTGCAATGCATCGAGTAGTGTCATTGTTTTTACTTCTTTTAGATCATCCTGGAGTAATTCATTTGCCCTTTGTTCTATCCACTTTGTTACATTTGTATCTGCTGGACCACCATTTGGCGGGTTGTATTTGAAACCACCATCTTCGGGAGGATTATGTGAAGGGGTTATAACAATTCCATCACCCATATCATGCTCATGTTGTTTATTGTATTCTAAAATGGCAAATGAAACCAAAGGCGTTGGTGTATATCCATCATTTATAGATATTGCAGTTTGAACACCATTTGCTGCTAAAACAGTTATAGCTGTCTTTTGTGCAGGCAACGAGAGAGCATGGGTATCTTTTCCCATAAATAACATACCACTTATCTCATGTTCTTTTCTATAGTCACAAACAGCTTGTGTGATAGCTAATATATGTGCTTCATTAAAACTTTTTTTAAAAGCACTTCCTCTATGTCCTGAAGTCCCAAATGATACTAGTTGCTGTGGATCACTAAGATCTGGTGAAAGCTTATGATATGCCGATACAAGTTTGGCAATATCTACAAGCATATCAGAGGGAGCAATTTCCCCTGCTAATGGATGAAGCATAAAAATTCCTTTTTTTTGTTTATAATAACATATCTTTTTCAATATGTTTCACAATATTCCTTCATCATTAAAACTATAATACCCATTGTGTGAGATTATCACATGGTCTAGTAAATCTATACCAACTAATTTAGCTACTTCTTTGAGTCTTTGTGTAATACGCTTATCTTCAATACTAGGCATAAGGGTGCCTGAAGGATGGTTATGTGCTATGATAATTCCAGCTGCTCTATCACATATCGCATCTGCAAATACTTCTCTGGGATGAACAATACTTTGTGTTAATGTTCCAATAAAAACAGTTCTGATCTTAATAATATGTGATGCACCATCAAGTGTCATCAATAAAAAATGTTCTTGTCTTTTAGAGGCAAAATCATATAAAGCTTCATAAACCATTTTTGCAGAGATAATAGTTCTTGGATTTGGTATTAATAACCTTTTAGACAATTCCAAAGAAGCTAATATTTGTGATGCCTTAGCAACACCTAATCCATGAATTTGACATAACTTTTCGATAGTAAGTGTTTCAAACTCTCTTTCAATAAGCAAAGCTACTTCACGTGAAAGTTTTCTGATATCCTTTCCAGGAATTCCAGAGCCTAAGAGTATAGCCAACAGCTCCTCATTTTTTAAACTTTTTACACCTTTTTGAATCAGTTTTTCCCGCGGTCTCTCATATACGGGTAATGCTTTAATCTTTGTCATATATCACTCCTTATGAGAGAAATATAACACAAAAAATTCCAAAAGGTAAATTTTATTTCAATTTGTAATATTTTTTATACTGTTACTGTACTTTCTTCTTTGATCATACCAGCTTCAACTAAAAACGGGGAGTGAATATAGTCAATCTTTTTTACTCTATCATACTTGGCATAAGAGAGATACAAAATATCCTTTGCACGAGTAAGTGCTACATAAAATAATCTTCTCTCTTCTTCAATATCCCCACCATTTTTACTCATCAGTTTTCTATTTGGAAAACGTCCATCCATCAAATCAACAATATAAACTTCTTTAAACTCCAAACCTTTAGATGCATGAATACTCAACAAATTTACACCCTCACCCTCACTTAATTCACCACCACCAAGTGTCAAAGCATTAATGAAACGATATTTATCTTTATATGGCTTAGTAAGATCTTGCAATAAAAGTGCTTTTCGTTTTATATTTATTTTTGCTTCTTTTTTCACCTCTTCATCTATCGTACCATCTTTTAGTGTCGCTCTTTTGGTAGAGAGCCTTTCTGTGATAAGTCTAAAAAGTTCAGATCCTATAATATTTCGTACTATTTGAGAGGGTGATTCTAAAAATATTGTTGAATTTACATAAAGATAAAAAGCATGAAGATATGTTGCTAAATCTTGATTGATTTTAGAGTGTTTTAAAATCGGATTTTTAAGAAACTTATCTTCAAACCCCATCCGTTTAAATCGTGCAGCACTCTCTTCTTCGATAATCTCATCAAAAAGTCCTAACTGATGATTGACAATACCACGTTTAAAAGGGTTTTTCTTCTCTTTTGGGTTCATGATGCCTTCCAAAATATTTCCATCTCCCACTTTATAAAGTGCATCAAATATATCTTTTGCAAAAACACCACCTACACCTTTAGCATACTCGAAAATATGAATAAAACTCATCAAATCTCTAGGGTTTATTAAGATAGTAAACATATCAAGCATCGCTTTTACTTCTTTTGTATCAAAAAAGCTTGTTCCACCTTTTCGTTTACAACCTATTCCTAGTTCACGTAAATGTGCTTCAATTCCATCTGCACTGGCATTGTTGCGAAAGATCACAGATATATCTTCATGTTTTGTTTTGCTACTTTTTATCTTTTGTGCAATTGCACTATATTGATCAAATAATTCATCAAAAATCATTAATTTAGGCGGAGGGAAATTGCCTTCACGTGTCACTTCAAGCTGTTTTGGATAGATGCGTGGGTTTTTTTCTATTACTCTGTTTGCTAAAGAGAGTATTTGTCCTGATGAGCGATAGTTTTTATTGAGCGAGAAAACTTTTGCATTTTCAAAGCGATCTGCAAAAGAGCCGATGATATTAATATCTGCACCATTAAATCCATAAATACTTTGATCATAATCGCCAACACAAAAGAGTGACTCTCTCTCAAATCCATCAATAAGTGAACCTTGAAGCTGATTTGTATCTTGATATTCATCAACTAAAATCTCCTGAAACTTCACACTATTTTCAGATAAATACTCCTTAAAATCGATCAATAAATCATTAAAATCAACATAACCAAAACGATGTTTTAAATCTTTAAATTCATCATAAATATCTTCATAAATATCTTTGTATGGTGAATGATCTGGGTTTTGTTCAGCCATCCACTCACCAAACGAGATATCGCATACTTTATTTTGGTAAAGTGAATGCATATCATATAAGTGTCCAGCAGAATATGGAGGTGTTTTGTGATCAAAATAGGAAAAATTTCGTTTTTCATGAATACTTTTCAGAACTAACTTTAACTCTTTAGGCTGTTTGAGTACAATCTTTCTTCCACTCTCTTTTAAGAGCTTATAACTGATGGCATGAAATGTACCTGATTGAATTTTTTTAGCAACCCTCTCATCAAAATAACGCCCTACTCTCTCAACCATTTCAGCTGAAGCTTTATTTGTAAATGTAAGAAGCAAAAGGTCTTCAGGTTTAACACCTTTACTCAATAGATAACCGATTCTAGCAACAATTGTTGATGTTTTTCCTGTACCCGCAGAGGCAATAATAAGATTGTTTCCATAGGGAGCAGTTGCGGCAGTATACTGCTCCTTATTTAGATTTGATAATGGCATATAACTCTTTTAAGCTTGGATAAAATCTAAAATTTCTGATTCGATAGCGTCTTTTTCCACTACTTTATCATGAATAATATCTTTTTCAAATAATGCATTTACACTTGGTGTGATAGGAATATTTAACGTCTTAGATATCTTTGTCAATGCTTCTAAATCACTCTTTTTTTCGTCATTCTCTTCTAGTGCCATCAACATAGTAGGTGCAAATTTTGTCCACTCAGCAGTAGAACAGATCACCATTTTTAAATCTTTGTTTTTTAACTCTTCATAAGCTTTGAGACAAGTTGCTGTATGTGGATCCATTACATACCCTTTTTGGGCATATTTTTTAATCACACTTAGACCATATGAATCATCTGTATCTATAGCAGCAAAATCTTCTTGAAGTAAATTTAGCTCCTCTTTACTTAGATGATAATAATTATTTTTTTGTAAATCATCCATCATCTCTTTAGTACGAGCTGCACCAAATTTATCAAAAAGCACACGTTCAACATTTGAAGATTTAAGGATATCCATAGCTGGAGAATTAGTCAATATCAATTTTCTCTCTCTGATATCATATTCACCTTTATTAACTAAATCAGCAAGTACATTATTTGCATTTGAGGTTATCAAAATCTTTTCGATCGGAATACCCATCTTTTTTGCATAATATGCACCAAGTGCATTTCCAAAGTTTCCACTAGGAACTGTAATATATATTTTTTCTCCAAGTGCTATCTCACCTTGACTAAGTAGTGAAAAATATGACTTTATATGATAAATTATTTGAAAAATAATACGTCCAAAGTTAACAGAATTTGCAGCACTCAAAGAGATATGATTTTCTTGTAATTTTGCTTTAAATGTATCAGAAGCAAGTAAACTTTTTAATGCACTTTGTGCATCATCAAAATTTCCTTTTATTCCTATGACTTTTAAATTTGGTGCATCTTCTGTTACCATCTGTAAACGCTGAACATCACTCGTACCACCTTGTGGATAAAGACAAGCTACTTGAATATTTGCTTTATTTGCAAATGATTCAAGAGTTGCTGGTCCTGTATCACCACTTGTTGCTGCAAGTATTAAGTATTTTTTATCAATTTTTTGAGCTAAATTGGAGAGTATATAACCAAAAGGCTGTAGTGCCATATCTTTAAATGCACGTGTTGGTCCATGGTAGAGTTCATTGACAAAAAGGTCATCTTCAATCTTAACTACAGGTGCTGTATCAACACTATCATCAAATTTTTCATAAAGAGATAAAGCCTCATCGATCACTTTTTGATCGATATCTATTTCAAACATATTTAATATTTTTCGTGCCAGATCACGATAAGTTATATCTTTATTTTCTTCTATAAATGCACTATCTATTTTTGGTAATGTTTTAGGTACATAAAGCCCTCCAAAACTAGCACTTGGATTTAATATAGCATGAGAAAAAGGAACTTCTTCTTCAAAACCTTCTGTATTTCCTCTTGTTTGTATAAAATTCATTTCACTTCCTTTTTAATAACAGTACCAATACCTTCGCTTGTAAATAATTCAAGTAATATAGAGTGCTCTATTCTACCATCAATAATGTGTGCTTTTTTCACACCACCATCAATAGCTTCCAAACAGGCATCAACTTTTGGAATCATACCGCCTTGTATTGTACCATCGACTTTTAATGCTTCAACTTGTGTTTGATTTAATGTTGAGAGTAATTTTTTATCTTTATCCAAAACACCTAATGTATCTGTTAAAAACATAACTTTTCTAGCACCAATTGCAACAGCTATCTTACTAGCAGCTAAATCTGCATTTATATTAAATCCAGGCTCACCTGCATTTTGTGAAGTTGCGATAGGTGCAATCACAGGGATAAAACCATCATTTAATAAATCATGTACTATTTTTGATTCTACCTCAGTAATAGTTCCTGTAAAACCAAATTTCTTTTCATCTTTTGGAGTAGCTTTGATAAAGTTGGCATCTTTACCACTGATTCCAATAGCTTTTGCACCATGATGATTTAGTAATGAAGCTATCTCTTTATTGATACTTCCACTTAAAACCATCTCTACAACTTCCATATTTTCTCTACTCGTAACACGCTGCCCTTCGATAAAAGAAGTTTCTATATTTAACTTTTCTAAGATATCATTGATTCTTTTTCCACCTCCATGAACTATCACAGGTTTCAAACCAAGTAAATACAAAAAAGCGATATCTTTTGCAAACTTATCTTTTAAATTTGGATCAATTTGTGCAGCACCACCATACTTGATGACTACAATTTGATCACGAAACATTTTGATAAAAGGAAAAGCATCTATGAGTGTATTTACAGTATCAATTTTTTTTTGCATAAAAAAGCCTAGTTTTTTTTAGGAGATTTTAGCGAAATTAGCTATATATTTGTTTACTTCTTGCAAAATACGTGGAGAAAGAATGATATCAAGCTCCAATACAGATATATCAATGCGAAAGTTTTTCATCTTGACAGCATCTTTTTGAGTAGTTAAAATAGAGTCAGCATTGTATTCACGTAAAATTTTTGCTAATTCTCTCTCTTGAAACTGATAATGATCAGGGAAATAGATACGTTCTATAAAAGGAGGCAAAAACTTTTCAAGCCTTTGAGGCTTTGATATCGCCGTAACCAAAACCATACGTTTAGTAGGATTGATAATCGTAACATCTCTTGTAAAATCCACGTTTTCAACAGCTACCATGTCTACTTTTTTATAATTTGAAACACTCTCTCTAAATGGACCAGATGGCAGACAAAAACTATTTTCAAAAATCATAGATGGCTTTAGTAAAATATCAAACTTTTCAATACCAGCTTTACTATAACCATCATCTAATATAACAATCTTTGCACCAAGCTTTTTTGCTTTTTGAATACCTTTTTTACGGTCTTCACTTACGATTATAGTCGCCTGAGGTAAGGAAGTAGCAAGAAGCATTGCTTCATCCCCTGATCTTTTGACATCACACATGATTACACCATACTGACTCACAACGATCAAGCCTTTTGACTGGCGGCCATATCCTCTAAGAACAATGGCAACATCTCTAAATTCTCGAGCCAAAGCGATGGTAAAAGGTGTTTTTCCACTTCCACCAACTATTAAATTTCCAACACTGATAACGACAACTCCCTGATTTTCAGGCTTGGCAAACTTTCGTTTTGCCCAGACAACAATACAATACAAAAAAGTAATAGGTAGCAGAAGG
>JALSQA010000128.1 GCA_026985685.1 Campylobacterales bacterium
TTTTTTTTTGTGTCTTTGGTAATGCAAAAATATGTTTTATGATACCTGCATCTTCATGGATAGGCTTTTGGCTTGGTTTGTTGTGTTCTTTAAGTGCATATTCATAGTTGATGGCGGTTATTTTCAGTGTTTCATTTAGCTCTTTTAAGTTTGTAAGCTCTTTTGAATATTTTGCTTCTATTTGAGAGATTCTTTTTTCTATTTCATTTAATGATTTCTGTTGTTCTTGATATTTTTGCTCTATTTGTTCAGTTTCAATTTTTATGTTATGGCGTTGATTTTTGATTGAGTGAATTTTGTCTTCATAAGTATCAATCTCTTTTCGTTTTTGTTCTAGCTCTGTTTGTAGAGATGATATCTTCGCTTCATCTTCTTTTAGGTTAGTTTTGCTTTCATTGATCTTATCTAATTTTTCAGAAAGTGTTTTTATCTCTTCTTCCTGATTTTGTATTTGCTGTGATGTATCTTGTATCTTTGCAAGGATATTTTCTTCTTTTTGTGCAAGTTTAGTCTCTTTTCTTTCAAGATCTAAAAGAGTACTTTCTTGCTCCTGGAGTAGATTTTTTTGTGTTTGATAAATTTCAAGGGTTGAATCATATCTATTTTGAATATCTTTATCTTTCTTGAGAGAGTTGTTGAAAAAATACTCTGTTTCATCATGTTTTTCATTGAGTTCATCTATCTGTGATAAATAATTGTTTTTTCGTGCTTTATTTCTAAGAAGGTATCCAATTATAAAACCAACTATAAGGGTTAATATAAAAAGAATGATTATGTTTTGTATCAACGGGCTCATTTACTCTCCTTTTTGATCTCTATTTCTACTCTTCTATTCTCTTTTTTATAAGGATTAGCGGTAATAGGTTTTTCTTCTCCCCATCCTATAGCTTCTATAGTTTTAGCTTTTAGTTTATGTTCCATAAGATATCGACGTACGCTATTAGCTCTTTTTTGACTAAGGTATTTATTGTATGTGGCTTTACCACTTGCATCTGTATGTCCTGCCACTACAAATGAGAGTGTTAAATTACTATCATTTATCATGTTGATTATTTCATCTAAAGTTTTTTTACTTTTTCTCAAAAGTTTATCGCTATTTGTGTGAAAGTAGATAGGTTTATTATGTAATGTGATGTTGATATTTCGTTGAATGTCGTCAAGAGATGGACTTTTTTGTACTAATTGAGTTTTATTTGTGATTTGAAAATCACCTTTTCCTAAAGGTTGAAGTAAAGATTGAAATTTTTCTAATGTAGCGTTATCTTCAAATATACCAGTGATTTTGATACTTTGCTCTTTGAGAGAGATAGAGCCATTTTTTACATTATGTTCATTAAGAAATGTAGCTATTTTGATTATACTTTCATCCCAGGGTTTTGATGCTGTTTTGTCTGAAAAAGTGATATTTTTATCACAAGCTTCATTTGGACATAGAGTATCCAAAAGATCAACAAATGCTAGTGTTTTATTGGATGGATTCATGTTGACTTTTAAGATTTTTTCTTTATCTGTACTGTAAAAAAACTCTGGTTTATTTATAGCAACTTTCTTTACGGGTTTAGTTTCAGTTATATTTTTGTCACTTTGTGCAGCTGTTTGGGCTATAATTGGTGCTTTTTCCTGAACTTGATCTGTTGTAGATGAGACTATATTATCTTTAGGTGGTGTTATCTCTTTTGAAATAGTTGTTTTCTTTTGAGCTGATGAGTTAGTTGTAACAGTTGCATATTTTTGTGTTAAACGTACTTTATTATCTTGTATGCAAAAATATGTTAATGCCGTTGCAAGTATGATTCCTAGTAGTAAAATTAGTTTACTTACCATCATGTACTCCTCTAATTAATCTTTGCTCATGATACAGGAACTTTTAGTTTACTTTGCTGAAAAAAAACTAAAACTATATAAACATAAGGAAGAAAAAGACTATAAATAGTACAAAATGTACAAAACCTTCAAGCATATTTGTCTCTCCATCGTTAAAATGAATAATACTTGCTAAAAATGTTAATCCCAGCATTGTACCTTGTACGGGAGTTAGTGCCAAATCTATAGGAAGGTGTACAAATTTTGCAACGATTAAAACACTAGGAATAGTTAATAAAACTGTTGCCAAACTAGCACCTATAGCGATATTGACTACATTTTGCATATTGTTATGAAGTGCCGAACGTACAGCAGTGATAAGTTCAGGTGCAGCAGAAATAATCGCAACCATAAAAGCACCAAGTGTCAATGGAAGTCCCATCGCACTTAAATTATTGCTCATAAATACAGATAATATTTCCGATAGCAGACCTATGAATACAATAGACAGTGCTAAAATAATTGCATGATATGGACCGTTGATAGATGCTTTGTGTTCATCTTCATCTATATGTTCATTTTTTGTATGGTATTCAAAAAAATATCGATGCTCTTTGAGTTGAATACGTGTAAAAATGATATATAAAATGATAAACATAACAATTGTAAAATCAAGATAAATAGGTAATTTCCCAGCTTCTATAAAATGTGGCATGACCATAGCAATCCCTATAGCTACTAAAATCATAGACATATAAGAATTTGTAGAGTCTACGTTGTATTGCTGCTCTCCATATTTTATACCACCAACTATAGCAGCTAAACCAAGTAATCCATTTATATCAAGCATCACCGCAGCATAGATAGTGTCTCTGACAAGATGAATGTTTTTTTCATGTGTCATCATGATTGTGATGATGACAATCTCAACAAGTACAGCAGAAATTGTTAAGATCAGTGTGCCATAAGGTTCACCATATTTGTGAGCTAGAATCTCTGCATGATGTGATACATTTAGAGCAGTATAAATAATCACACCAAAAAGCAGTAAAAAACCAAAAATATTTCCTATCGATGTTTGTGAAAGTGTATGTTCATATGGAAAAATTACAACAAGCGTTATGATAGAAGCAAAAAGTGAATACTCTTTTAAAAGCTTTTTTAACATGAATTACCTTATGTCGTTTTATTCTTTGTTAAGAATAACAAGTTGTTTGTAAAATAATGCTAAATCTGATCATTCTGGTTCCCAAGTTGCAACTTGGGAAGAAAATGGACTATTATATGTCATTGCCCTCTTTTTTTAATCATGATATAATAAAGCTGTAGGAAAATTAAGAACAAGTGAGGAGTCTTTATGTCAATGCTAGTAAAACTAGAAGATGAAGTAAAAAACCTTTCTGGTAAAGAACTTGCTGAGTTTAGAGATTGGTTTTTAGATTATGAAGCAAAGAGATGGGATAAGCAGATAGAAAAAGATAGCAAATCAGGAAAACTTGATAGTTTGGCGGAGGTAGCTATTGGTGATTTTAAAGATAAAAAATATAAAACTATATGAATCACTTTACGGTGCCATCTTTTTGGAGCAACTATAACTCTCTTCCAAAAAATATACAAAAACTTTCAGATGAGAAGTTTGAACTTTTAAAACAAAATCCAAAACATCCATCATTACATTTTAAAAGGATAAACAAGTATTGGTCTGTTAGGGTAGGTTTAAATTATCGGTCTTTGGGAATTGAAGTGGAAGAAGGTATTTTATGGTTTTGGATAGGTAATCATAGTGATTATGACAAGTTGATAAAATAATAAGGTAAATATGGATTTAAAAAAAGTGTTTCATACTTCCCTTTAAAGTGAGTTTGTAAGATAATGCTAAATCTGCGTATTTTCGTTCCAAGTT